>JAUXDG010000199.1 GCA_030618475.1 Gammaproteobacteria bacterium
AGGGTATGACTGAAAACTCTTTCTTTATCGAACTGCGTAGACGCAAGGTCTTCCAGACCGCCGCGGTATACATCGCGGTGGCCTGGGGTGCGACCGAGATACTGGTCACGGTCGCGGAACGCCTTTTTATGCCTGCCTGGATTCCAACCCTGGCTGTCATCGCCTTCGTGGTCGGCTTCCCGGTGGCCATGTTCCTGGCCTGGGTCTTCGACATCACTCCGGAGGGAATCCGTCGTACCACCATTAAGAGCCGGCGAGGAAGAGCCAGCGTTACGCTCGCGGTGGCGCTACTGATCGCCGGCACCGCGGGGTTGTTCCTGCTGATCGAACCGGCCCTGCAGTCGCAGCAAGCGGGAGACAAATCCGTGGCGGCCGTTCCGAACAGCTTGGCCGTGCTGCCGTTTGTCAACGCCAGCCAGGACCCGGCCGACGCCTGGCTCAGCGAGGGCCTCAGCGACGAGTTGCGAGACCAGTTGGGACGGGTGGCGGGTATCCGGGTGGCAGCGCGGTCCTCGTCCGTCGCGGCCCGGGCGAAGGACCTGGATGCGTTGGCTATCTCCGAGCGTTTGCGGGTCACCCACCTGGTTGAGGGCAGCCTGCGCCGCGTGGGCGACAAGCTGCGTATATCGGTGCAGTTGATCGAAGGCGAGAGCGGCCTGGTGCTGTGGTCCAGGAACTTCGAGCGCGGCCCCAGGGAGCTGGTCAATGTGCAGCACTCGATCGTCATGATGCTGGTGCAACAGATGATACCCGATGCCGGGCCGGTCACGGCCGAGCCGGCAACGCTGGACTATACAGCCAATGAGCTAATGCTACTGGCGCGCCATAAGCTGCAACAGGTCCGGAATAGCCAGGAGGTGGACGTCGAAATGCTGCAGGAAAGCGTTCGCCTGTACCGACAGGCGTCCGAAGCAGACCCGGAGTCGGCGTTGGCACACAGCCGCTTGGCCGATGCCCTGCTGTACCTGGGCGACATCGAGGCCGCCGAGGCGCCGATTTTCAGGGCGCTGACGCTGGATCCCAACCTTTCCGAAGTGCAGAACACGCTGGGCTCCTTCTACTGGGCTAAGGGCCTGCCCGAGGTGGGCACGGCGTTCAAGCGAGCCGTGGAACTCAACCCCAACAACGCGGACGCGCTGGCCAACAACGCCTACTGGCGCTGGTTCCAGAAACTCTCCGTGGACCACGTTGAAGAGTACTTTGCACGCGCGTTGGAACTCGACCCGCTCTCACTGGCGCGCTACGCGGCGCTGGGGGAGTTCTACGGGCAAGTTGGAAGGCTGGACGACATGCATGAGGTCATCGAACGAATGCAACAGAACTTCGACACCGCTGATGCCTACCGAGTGACCAGCAGGTTGCTGGAACTGGCCGGCCGGATCGATGAGTCCGTGGCCTGGGCCTTGCGTGCGCGGGACCGCGAGCCGGACAACCCAGACCACGTCTCGAAACTGGCGGAGCTCTACACGCTGATGGGCGACTTCGAGACGGCCCTGCGACTCGAGCCGGAACCGGGCATCGGCCTGCTGTTCCTGATGCGGCGCTACGAGGAGCTGATCGATCAAGCCGAGTTCATGGTCATCGAGCAGCCACAAGATGTGGAGCTCCGCTACGTGCTCGCGTTCGCCTACAACGCGACTGGGCAGTTCGAATCAGCGATTCACATCCTGAGCACGACCGGACAACCCGACACCGTGCTGGAACAAAGGGTGCGCTCGGCTGCCGACATCGAGGGCTATTTCGCCCTGGTGAACGCCCTGGCGGGCGCCGGCCTGACCGGCTTGGCGAAGGAACTGGCGGGTTTTTTCGAAGCCGAGCTCTGGGAGACGATCCCCGACTGGTGGAACAAGGCTTACGTAGCCTGCGGCCAAGCGGTTATGGAACAGGACGATAAAGCCCTGGAAACACTGCAACGCGTCAAGGACAGTCCCCGGCTGCCCTGGGTCCCAGTCATCCTGGACTCGTTCTGTTTTCAACGGTATGCGGAAGACCCCGAATACCAGGCCCTGATTCACCTCGTGGAGGAACGCCAGGCGGCGAAGCGCAAGCTGTTGCCTTCCACGCTGGCAGAGTTCGATGTCGCCCTGGATCAGTCCCCGCTGAAGTAACGCATCAGCGCCAGGGTCATCGCGAGATCAGGTCAGAACCTGCGCGTAAACCCCAGAATGAACGCCTTATCGACTTCCAGTATGTTTTCGGCATCGATTGTCCGGTAATAAGTCGCGGAAATCCCGTAACGCTCGCTGACGATGTAATCGAAACCGATGCCGGCGTTGATGAATTCGTGTTTGATGGTCTGGTCGTGGCGCCAGCCATTCTCGTTGTCGTATTTTTCTTCGTAGGGGAAAAAATCTTCCGGGTAGCTGAGCGCGTTCGGAGCGTTACGGCTGATCAGAAAGATGCGGGGGGCGAACCGGGGGGTTACGTAATAGCTCGCCGAAAGGTACACCAGCCAGTAATTGAGATCGACACCCAGCACTTTTTCCGAAATTGCGTAGGAGATGTCGGCCTGGAAGTTCCAGTCCGAAAAATACGGGGTGAATTCCAGCGATGCGCCCAGGTGCAGTTCGTTGAGCCCCTTGCCAATGATTGCACCGCCATAAATCGGATAATTTGAAACGGGCGTCCCATAGGAAACGAACGGCGAAACCCTCAGCGGCCCATCGAGGGCAAGGTATTGCACACCGACGGTAAGATCCTGTAACCCGCCGTGGTAATCGCCGTCATCCACGAACCTCAGGTCCGGTGGCGTGTATTCCCAAAAATCCACGCGGGGGTTGTGGGTCCCGTAACCCGTGGGATCAACAAGACGTTTTTGTACGTACTGGATGCTCCCGTAAACCTTCCACTTTTCGTTCAGCGAGAAGAAGCCGGAAAACTGGAGGGCATGCGTGTCCGTCATACCGGCATCGAATGTTAAGGTGTCGGACTTGAATTCGGCACTATGCACGTAGTGGTAATCCAGGCGGATGCTGTCGTCGAAATCAGCTTTAGGTTCCTGGGCTTCCGTGACCGACATCACAGCCAACAAAGCACCGGCAAGCGCAACTCGAAACATCGATTGATCTCCAAGTCAGATTATGGGAGCGCCCCATATGATCTATAACACAGACTACCCTGGAATACAAACAGGCAGTCTGGTGAACTTTGATAGATCAGTCATCGGTCAGGGTCGGCGTGCGAGTCATATTGCCTAAGCATAGCAAAATCGGAACAGGACGCTTCGACCTAAGTGTTCCAAATTGCACAACTTTTCCTCTTATGATATGTATATTATGTATATAATACATACGGTAATCATTCCACTTGAGTCTTGGAGGGTTTCATGAAGTCGCCAATTACCGCAATCATTGCATTGGTTACGCTGTTCCTTTCCCTCGAAGTCTTCGCCTGCGGTGACACCCTGTATCGCGTTGGCAAAGGCGTCTCCTACCGCGTTTACACCGCGCCGCTGCCCGGCAGCGTGCTGGTGTACAGCCAATCGGAAGGGGCCAAGCAGCTGGCCGAGGCGTTGGCGCAGTCCGGACACGAGGTGCACCTCGTGGAAAACGAGACGGATTTTGTGCAGGAGATGGGGAAAGGCGGCTATGACGTGGTAATCGCCGCTTACAGCGATCACGCCGTGGTCGAGGCGAATCAGGAAGGCTCCGGCACCGAGTTCATCCCCGTTGCCGTGAGCGAGGAAGAGAAACAGGCCGCAAAGCGAGCCTATGACCGCGTGCTGTTAGCCGACCAGGCCGAGGTCAAGCACTACCTCAAGGCCATTCACAAGTCGCTGAAGAGTAAAATCTGACCGACTTGATCTTCAAGGTCAGGGCGGAGAAGGCCGGCAGGCGGACAGCCTCCACTGCAATAAGGTGCCCGCATCGTTTGGAAACACATTCCTGCCTTCTCGGCTTCTCCTGGCCTGCGTCACCGAAAGAACATGGACAGCCATGAATGGCACTAAGTTAAGCCCTATTTGCACGTTTTGCGCCGCGGTGTGGTACTACCCTCATTTCGTGTCTGGGCGAGGTCATTAACTGGAAGTTTTTCGACCGCCTTTTGCGACATCTTGGTTCGCTTCTTCCCGGTCGTGATAAGACTATGGTGGCGGCGATGGCTTCACGTAAAAGAACCATTAATCGCCGCCTTTCGCGGGCATCGAGATCCATTCGATTGAGCATTGGTTCCCATTGTCGTAGCGCTTGTACGCTGGCCTTAAAACTAATCCGGCGCTGCGACACTTTGCTTTCTTTTGCGGCATTAAGCATAAGCAGGCGAATGCAGTTATAGACGATCAAATGCATCAGGATTTCCTTACGCACCATCGCCGGGGTTCGACATCGCAGGATATCCATGCCCATGGTGGTTTTGATGTCACGGAAGAACAATTCAACATCCCAACGCTGATAGTAAAGATCAGCGATGTCGGCAGCGCTGTAGGTTTGTGCATCGGTTAAAGTGGTGACGATATAAAAACTTTGAACTCTAAAACCTGGGTTATCGACGACCACTTTAATCTGCCGCAATGTCAGTTGTTCCGGTAATGCCTGCCATTCTTCCTTGCTGTAGCTCAGAGTCCTGTTCGTCTTAGGTCTGGGCCATTGAATCAGTAAGTCATTGTGAGCCAGCACTTTCAGTGCTGATGCAGTTGCAACCGGTTTGCGAACCCCTAAGCTGATGACTGAGTCCACGCCCAGTTTCTGGAACTTATCTACATCGTAATAGCTGCAAAAACCCTTGTCTCCCAAGAAGATATCGCCAGGCTTGAACTGATCATGTTGCTCACGCAACAGGGGTAGTTCATTGTTTTTGCGGCTCCCCACTCGATGACTTAACAAAGCGCCAGTGTGTAAACAAAAGCAAGCACAGACTGTCGCCTGAGGAAAACTGCAGCCTGGCTTCTGTCCGCGTGTTTGCGGCCAGACTGCCTGATTTTCTGAGGTGTCAGGCATACTCAATCCGGTTCCATCAACGACCACTACCCGTCGACCCTTCCATCGTTCCGTGCGGCCTTGGTCATGCAGGGAGTTGGCGGTGCGTGACAGGATATTTTCCAGATCACTGAGGGACAGCTTGGCACGTGCCTGGCAATATGCGGAAGTGGAGGCTGAGGGTGATGGTAGTGCTCTACTTGCCGCCAGGGCTTGTATCTTGCGCACCACTTCCTGGCAGCCACCATCGGCATCCAACACCTGGGAGAAGAAGGCCCAAAAGGTATTGGTTTTACTGAACACTCGACGCCGGCTGAATGATCCAGTGTCACCATTTTCCAACACCTTTGAGGGAATGAACTGACCAAAGCATTCACCCAATGAACTAATCGAATGATGTTGGATTTTTGTCAACCCATCTGCTAGTTTTTGAGACAAAGAACGTGGCTTGCGACGCAGTGTCGGCAGGTGGAAGCCAGGGAGATATAAGCTACTGTTTTTCATGTCGTATTATCTCATAATACGTCACAAAACGGGCTCAAATATTCATGCTAAACAGCCTTAACTTAGTGCCATTCGGGACATCCACATCTAATCCCTACCCTACATAAACTCGCGCCATCTGCCATAGAGACCATC
>JAUXDG010000001.1 GCA_030618475.1 Gammaproteobacteria bacterium
CTGCTCCGCGACCCCACCGACCTGCCGCTGCCCGTTGACCGACCGGCCGAGGCCCATTGTGGAACCTGCCAGGCCTGTCTGGATATCTGCCCCACCCGGGCGATTGTCGCACCCTATCAGCTGGATGCGCGGCGCTGTATCTCCTATCTCACCATTGAGCTGCGCGGCTCGA
Source organism: Gammaproteobacteria bacterium (assembly GCA_030618475.1). Lineage (GTDB taxonomy): Bacteria > Pseudomonadota > Gammaproteobacteria > DSM-19610 > DSM-19610 > Thiogranum. Next base: position 173 of record JAUXDG010000001.1, read on the forward strand.
TTGCCGAGGAATTACGCCCTCTTATCGGTAACCGTATCTATGGCTGTGACGACTGCCAGCTGGTTTGTCCCTGGAACCGTTTCGCCCGCCCCAGCCAGGAAACCGATTTCATGCCGAGACACCAACTGGACAGCATCACACTGATCAAACTGTTTCAATGGAGTGAGCAGGAATTTCTGGGCAACACGGAAGGCACGGCAATTCGCCGCATCGGCTATGAATGCTGGCTGCGTAATCTGGCTGTCGCTCTCGGTAACGCGCCGACCGGCGCCAGGGTCATCAAGGCGCTGCAGAGCCGACTGGATCACCCTTCCGGGCTGGTTCGTGAACACGTGACGTGGGCGCTGCGGCAACAGGTTGTGAGAAATGGGGGCTGGCCTTAGAAGCTTTCCTATGCCTCCTTCAAGCGCAAGGCCCGCTCATACAGCGCCCGTTTGTTAACACCTGTTATGCGCGCTGCCAGCTTGGCGGCCTTTTTTATCGGCAGCTCTTCCAGTAAAACAAGCAGTATCCGTTCTGCTTCCGGTGTCACTTGGTGGCTTTCTGTCTCCGCTTGCCCCTGAACCAGCAGTACAATTTCTCCTTTCTGCTGATTCGGATCATCACTCACCCATTGGGCAAGCTTTTCCAGCGTGTCGCTGTGTATGGTTTCAAACTGTTTGGTCAGCTCGCGCGCTACCACGGCCTGACGCCGTGCCCCGAACACAACCTGGCAATCCTGCAGGCAGTCGACAATCCGGTGGCTGGACTCAAAAAAGACCAGGCTGCGTGTTTCACCACAAAGCTGCTCAAGCCGGTTTCTTCGCGCCGAGCTTTTAGCGGGTAAAAATCCTTCAAAAACAAAGCGGTCTGTAGGCAGTCCGGATACTGACAAGGCACAGATCAGGGCACTGGGGCCTGGTATCGGCACGACCTGCACACCCGCCTCGCGTGCCAGCCGCACCAGATTAAAGCCGGGATCGCTGATCAGGGGCGTGCCTGCATCCGAGATCAACGCGATCGACCACCCCTTCAGCATGTCCTCCACAAGGCGGGGAGCACGCTCACGTTCGTTGTGCTCATGCAAGGCAAGCATCGGCGTCTGAATCGAACAGTACTGCATCAGCTTGCCGCTGTGCCGGGTATCCTCAGCCGCAACGCGATCAACGCTGCCCAACACCTCGACAGCCCGCGGACTCAAATCGGCCAGGTTGCCGATGGGTGTGGCAACTACGTAAAGAATACCGCTATTCGCTGATACCTGGCTGGAATCCATCATGCGTTGTCAGTCACCCATTGGAATACATGTTTCAAGCCGGAAAATAGCATGCATAAGCGCCCATACCTCATTACAATAGCCAGCTACAAGTTATCCAAGCTGCCAGAATTCGTGTACCGATTATATTCACTGCTGTTCGTCGCTGTTCTAGCCATCACCGCTTGCACCACGGCTCCCGAGCGCCCGCAACCGCCTGCCGAGGATCCACTCGCGCACGCGGCCCGGGTTAACGTCGAACGGGGGGATTATCTGGCAGCTGCCCAACTTTATCTCAACGAGTCGAAAACAGCACCTGAAAAACAACGCATTCCTCTGCGCCTGAGCGCTGCAGAGTACCTGGCAGAGGGCCAGTTGTGGGAGCAGATGGCACAGGTGCTGGACAGCATCGACCCCGGCCGTCTCGATCCGCTGCAGCAAAACCGTTATCAACTGTTAGATGCCCAACGCGCCCTCGCCGGGCACCAGCCCGATGTGGCCCTGCAGCTGCTACAGAAAATCAGCAACCCGGAATCCCTGCCGGATCATGGACAGCGCTACTACCAGTTACGTGCCGAGGCTTATGCGATGACAGGCAATGCCCTGGAAGCGGCCCGGCAATTGATCTGGCTGGACGGGCTGCTGGAGGATCAGCAACAAAAACTGGACAACCAGTACCGGATCTGGAAACAGCTTTCCACGCTGTCAGACGTTTCTTTACAGCAATTGCGCACCAGCCCGCCACCCGATCCGCTCAGTGGCTGGATGGAACTGGTGCTCATTACCCGTCAAAACCGTACTAACCGGCAACAGTGGGCTGTGGAACTCGATAGCTGGCGCTCACGCTATCCGGGTCACAGCGCCGAAACGGCTCTGTTACCCGACATTTTGAATCAGGTGGCGCGGTTTGGCGCACGGGCAAAACAGATTGCCATACTGCTGCCACTGAGCGGACGCACTGGCGAATCAGCCGCCGCCATCCGCGATGGCATTATGGCGGCCTACTACCAGGATGAGCTGGAAACACCCGAACTGCGCTTCTACGACACCGGCGGCAACCCACAGTCGATCGGGTCTGTTTACCAGCAGGCTGTTGAGGATGGCGCTGAATTTGTGCTTGGACCGTTGCTGAAGGACAGCATCCAGCAACTGGAACAGTCCGCACAGCTGCCGGTAGCGGTATTGGCGCTCAACCAGACGGGTGAAGAGCACGCCGGTGAATTACCCTTATATCACTTTGGCCTGGCGCCGGAAGACGAGGCCCGCCAGGTTGCGGAAAGAACCATCAACGATGGTCACCGACAGGTGATTGCGCTGGTGCCTGACACCGGCTGGGGACAGCGTGTGTTAACTGCCTTCCAGGAACAGCTCAGCTCTCTGGGCGGTGAAGTTCTTGAGACAGGCCGTTACACCCCCAGCAGCGCTGACTTCAAAGCCCCCATTCAAGCCGCTCTCAATCTGGACACCAGCAAAAACCGTCACCGTTCACTGCAACGTTTATTGGGCCAGAAACTGGAGTATGAACCCCGGCGCCGCCAGGATGCGGAAGCCGTTTTCCTGCTTGCTTTTCCCAAGCAGGCGCGGCAGATAAAGCCGCAGTTGCGTTTCCATCATGCTGGTGACATCCCGGTATACAGTACATCGCATGTATTCAGCGCCACCTCCACCGCCTCGATTGACCGCGACATGGACGGACTGCTTTTCTGCGATATACCCTGGGTACTTGATGATGAAGGACCGTGGGCTGATCAGCGTGAGAAACTGCGCTCGGCCTGGCCGGGCCGTAATCAGCACCATCAGCGCCTGTTTGCATTAGGCTTTGACGCCTACCAGGTGATCCCCTGGCTGGACACACTGAGCATGCCGGGCTTCGCCTCTTTCCCCGGTGCAACCGGCATCCTGACCCTGGACCAGCGCAAACAAGTACACCGTGCCCTGGAGTGGGCACAGTTCCGCGAGGGAATACCTCAAAAATTCACGTCCAGGGAGGGACATCATGAACCGGAAGAAGATTGGCAACCACGCTGAGTCGCTGGCCTGCGGGTATCTCGAACACCGCGGTCTGCGGCTGTTAAGCCGGAACTTTCACTGCCGGCGCGGAGAAATCGACCTGGTCATGCAGGATGGCGACAGCCTGGTGTTTGTTGAGGTACGATACCGTAAACAGACGCATTTCGGGCACGCCGCAGAAACGGTTTCCCGCATCAAACAGACCCGGATCATCCATTGCGCCCGGTACTATATGAAGATGCATCATAGCTGGAACGAGACGGTACGCTTCGATGTCGTATCCATCGAAGGGAGGCCGGACGATATGAAGATCGAATGGCTTGCCGATGCGTTCCAGCCTGACAGCTATTAATGATGGTAAGCACCCACTGAACTGGAGAATATATTTATGAGAGTAAGCTGGCTGGTACTCAGCACCCTGTTCCTATCAAGCCTGCTATTGAGTGGCTGCGTACCTGTGGTTCTTATTGGTGGCGCCGCAGCAACAGCATCCGTCGTACACGACCGACGCACCACCGGTACGATAGTTGAGGACTCATCTATAGAGTTACGTATCAAGAATGAGCTTGGCAAAGACGAGAAAATCTCAGATCAGGCGCATATTAATGTCACCAGTTACAACGCTATTGTTTTGCTTTCGGGTGAAGCACCAAGCCAGTCCTTGAGCAGCCGTGTCGGCGAGATTGCACGTCGTGACAAACAGGTCCGGCGTGTCCATAACGAGATACAGATTGCTGCACCGAGCTCGTTGATGACACGCTCCAGTGACTCGTGGATCACGACCAAGGTCAAGAGTTCACTGGTGGGCCTGGGTATTAAGGGTTTTGACCCCTCCAGGGTAAAAGTTGTGAGTGAAAATGGCACAGTTTTTCTTTTGGGCATGGTCTATCACAAGGAAGCCGATGCCATAGTCGCCCAGACCCAGCAAGTCAGCGGCGTACAGCGAATTGTCAAATTATTCGAATATCTGGATTAGTTAACACTTACAGTGCAGTCTGATTTCATCAAGCAGCTTGCAGCACTACTCGGTGAGCACCAGTTGTTCACCGACCCGGCTGTGTGTCGCACTTACGGTTACGACAACAGCACGCTGCAAGGACAACCGATCGCCGTAGCCTTGCCTGAATCACACCAGCAGGTAGTTTCTATCGTCGCAGCCTGCCGGGCACACGGAGTTTCCCTGATAGCACGCGGACAGGCCACCGGCACAACAGGCGCAACAGTCCCCGTGGACGAGCACACGCTGATGCTGTCCATGCAACGCATGGACAGCATTATAGAAATCAACCGGGATAACAGGCTTATGGTGGTCCAGCCCGGCGTCACAAACCAGGCGGTGCAGGATGCTGCCGCTGAACAGGGTTTCTTCTGGCCACCGGATCCTACCAGTGCCTCGGTGTGCACGATTGGCGGCAACCTGGCCTACAACTCGGCAGGCCCACGCGCGGTAAAATACGGTACGCCGCGGGAAAACACACTGGCATTAAAGGCAGTCACCGGCGCCGGTGAAACGCTTCATACCGGCGTAAGAACGAGCAAAGGTGTTGTCGGCTACGACCTGACACGACTGTTGATCGGCTCGGAGGGTACGCTGGCGATTATCACGGAAGCCACACTGAAACTTACGCCGTTACAACCCGCAAAACGCACCTTGCGCGCGATCTATCGAGACGTGCACAGTGCTGCTTGCGCGGTTTCCAACATCATGGCACAAGCGGTCACCCCCTGCGCCCTGGAATTCATGGATGCCAACGCCATTAATATGGTGCGCAACGATGCGCCAGCCAGCCTCCCCCGGGATGCCGGCGCGCTGCTGATGATCGAAGTCGATGGGATTGAATCCCAGCTGGATGAACTCGTGTCACGGATCGTTGAGGCTGCATCGGTGGAGGGATCACTGGATATCCAGCAGGCCAGATCACAACAGGAAGTGACTGCGCTATGGGAGACACGCAAGGCCCTGTCTCCGGCCTTGCGCCGGGTAGCACCGAAAAAAATAAACGAAGACGTGGTCGTTCCCGTATCCCGAATGCCCGACCTGGTGGATCAACTTGCCATACTTTCTGAAAAACACGCCATTCAGATTGTCAACTTTGGCCACGCCGGCAATGGCAACCTGCACGTCAATCTACTCTATGACCCCGAGATCCCCGGTCAGAAACAACGCGCCGAAGCCTGTCTCGAAGATGTGTTCGCCACTGTTCTTGACATGCAAGGCACGATTTCGGGAGAACACGGTATAGGCCTGGTCAAACGCGACTGGGTCGGCAAAGAACTGGATCAGACCAGCCTGAATCTCATGCACGCCATCAAGCAACAGTTCGATCCTGACGGTATCCTTAATCCCGGCAAGACATTGCCGGATGCCAACACATTGACCAATCAGCCTCAGTAATCGAGTTCTACCACCGTAACCCTCATTTCTTACCACAAAGGGCACGAAGGTCACAAAGGAACAACCGGTTAGTGGTGAGAAATGCGGACTGGCGGGGTAAAGGCATTACGTCAGAAGCCGGCACCACCCCGGGGTACACTTCAAACCTTCTTCCAGTTGTACCTTGGGCTGCCAGTCCAGCACCTGCTGGATAGCATTGTTGTCACATACCCAGTCGGGGTGACGTAATTCGCACAGCTTTTCCGGTGTCAGCATTGGCGCATAACCGAGCCACAGCGCCAGTCTGCGATTGATCCAGGCTGGAACACTCAACATGATCGAAGGCACTGCAAACTCGCGCACACGACGCTGACAAAGCCGGGACACTGTTGCGGACACGTCGCTCCAGCTGTAACCACCTTGTTTTCCGTCATGCAGGCTATAGACACCGCTGGGACAGGAATCCTGCAGCAGCCAGGTCTGGACAAGACGGGCGACGTCCTGAGAATAAATCATCGAAAAACGCGCATCCCTGTTTCCGAGTACGGGCGCAATTCCTTTAGCCATGAGTCGAAACAAGGGTAACAACTCACGGTCCCCCGGACCGAAAACGGCTGGCGGCCGTAATGCGATCCAGTTCAACGCCTGAGCCTGCTGTTCCAGTACCTGCTCACCTTTACGTTTGCTCGCCGCATAAAAAGACAACCCGGGTTCGCGTGCCGCCAGTGAAGACAGGCAAAGCAGGCGGGGGGTGTGAGGGCCAGCCAATATGGCGTCTACCAGATTCCGTACACCGTCAACATTGACCCGATCGAAGGCCTGCTGGCTTGCACCACGAACGGCACCCGCACAATGCACAACAGCACAAGCGTTGACTACCAGCTTTTGCAGCGACACACGATCGTTGAGATCACCGAGCACCCATTCATCGACACAAGCTTTCAGGGCCTGTGCCCGGGTGTCGGAGCGCACCAGGGCACGCACCTTCCATCCCTCATCGTGAAGCAGGCAGCATATCGTCCGGCCTATAAAACCGCTCGCCCCGGTAACTGCTACCCATTCAGACATACATTGATACCCTGTAGTTCGACTACCAGCCTCTGTTTCTCACCACATGCCCCAGGGCAGAAGGTGAGGAGTGGGATCTGGATTTCAAGCAGGCAAAAAATAACCGGCCGGAGCCGGTTATTACGAATTTCACACAATCACTAGTGCTCTATCCCTGCTTGAGCTCCAGAACATCGACCATTTCTTCAGCCAGGGCATTTAAATCATGCGATTCGATGAAGTTCTGGCGCGCCTTGGAGCGTGACAATTTACCCGACGAGGTGCGTGGCAGCGTGTGCAGTGGCACCAGTTCGACGAATACATCGATACCGAGTTCCAGATGGACCAGGCGGTTTAAACGGTCAACCAGGTTTGCCCGTATATTTGAATCTGATTCACGACACTGGACGACCAGCACACAGATTTCTTCATCCCGAGGACTGGGCACCGAAAATGCCAGTGCATCACCCATGCGAACTTCCGGCTGGTGTTCAGCCAGATATTCCAGATCCTGCGGCCAGATATTACGGCCATTGATAATAATCAGATCCTTCTTGCGCCCGGTAATGATCAGGCTGCCGTCAACCTGATAGCCCACGTCACCGGTATCCAGCCAGCCGTCTTCAGACAAGGAAGCAGCCGTCTCTTCCGGCGCATTGAAGTAACCGGACATCACGCTATCGCCACGAACAAATATGGTGCCACTATGACGATCAGACAATACCCTGCCGTCATCTTTGCGAATTTCCACTTCGTATCCGGGCAAGGGCTTACCACATTCCACAAAGCAACGCGCTCTACCCGGGTTCTCCAGGTTCGCAATCGGCAGCGCTTCCTGATGGTCCGAGTGGTGATCACCGTCCACACAATCCGTGGAATGCCCTTCGAACAGAGGCGAAAAACTGATCGCCAGTGAACATTCAGCCATGCCGTAGCAGGCCAGGAAGGCTTTTTCGTCGAATCCCGCTGGCGCCAGTGCGTCGGCAAAACGGGTCAGCGTTTCGGAACGAATCATTTCCGCACCGACACCGGCAACGCGCCAGTTACTCAGATCGTACTTGCCTGCTTCGCCGGGACGCAGCCGCCGGGTACACAATTCATAACCAAATGGTGGACTGAACGAAATCGTTGCCCGGGTCTTTGTCATCAGGTTCAGCCACTGACGCGGACGCATGGCGAATTCACGCGTATCCAGGTAATCCACCGAAATCTGTGCCGCAACAGGAACCAGTACCAGGCCAACCAGGCCCATATCGTGATAGAAAGGCAACCAGGAAAAACACCGGTCTCCAGGTCCTATTTTAACGCCATGGCGAATAATCCCCGCCAGGTTGCTGATCACGGCTTTCTGCTTGATGACAACACCGCGCGGGAAACGGGTACTCCCCGAGGTATACTGGATATAGGCAATATCGTCCGGTTCGACCGTTGGCAATTCGATATCAACTTCCGCAAGAGCATCGAAAACCGACGGATCTCCGATCAGCTTGAGTCCCAGGCCCTCACCGGCTTCTTCGAGAAAGGAGGCGTAACCACTTGGTGCCATAGCGACAGTGGCTTCACTGCATTTCAACAGACCATGCAACTGGGTGACGTAAACCGTATGACCGCCCAGATTGACCGAGGCAGGCAGCGCAACGGGAACCAGGCCCGCGTACTGACAGGCAAAAAAGAAACGCAGGAAATCCGGCGTGGTCTCGGCCACTAATGCAACACGATCACCCTTCTGCAGGCCCATGCCCAGCAGCTTGCGCGCCAACACACGGCACTGTTCCCGTAGCTCGGCATACGGAAGCGTGGCATAAAGTTCTCCCCTGCCCGTGTAAAAATTTGCACCGGTATCGCCCTTGGCTGAGTAATCCAGGGCTTCAGCCAGGGTGGCAAAATCAGCAGCACGAAATGGCAGGTTATGTACAGTTGGTGTCGATACTGTGCCCAAAAGACTTTTCCCTTGAGGTTTACGATTTCCGGTTCCAACCCGAGGACAGGAACGCCCCAAAAAAGCTCACTGACTGCTCGCAGGTAATATTTTGCTGCCAGCCAACCCGAAAACATGGGGGTGTGCTGTGGCAACTGTCAATCTGCAACCAATCGTTGTATTTTCCCAACGAACTTGCCCGCATCCTGCTATCCCGCCAGTTGGTTGTGCATTATTCCTACAATAGGGTAAAAACACAATACTTTTTTCATCAAAGTTTCAGAGTTTGATCGCCACCCGGGGGAATTATTTGAATTTTGTCGTAATTTTGCCACAAAACAAAACTCAAAAACCTCACGGACCGTATTGCTTCGGAGACCTTTGAATCCCGCCTATCTGCAAGGCAATTTACAGGCCATGCTGGTCACGAATTTCTAAATTAGCAGTTTACTCGTGCCGGCGTGAGCCAAATGCGACCCGTTTCACACGTTGGTCCGCTATCTGGCGGGCCGCAGATCAGGCGGGTATGATCGTTGCCTTTATACAACGAAGAATTATTTCGATGCCCCACACCAAGGACGAATTGACCATCCAGGCGGTGAACAACCGGACCCGGCTCAAGGAGTTTATTCAGCTGCCGCAGGGATTGTACCAGCAGGATCCTAACTGGGTTAATCCTTTATTTCTAGAGCAAAAAGAGCGCTTCAGCGATAAAAACCCGTTTTTTCAGCACGCCCGCTGGCAAGCCTGGATTGCCAGACGCGGACAACGTCCGGTCGGGCGAATCAGCGCACAGATCGATGAACTGCACCTGCAGCGCTACCAGGACCAGACCGGGCACTTCGGCTGCCTGGAGGCGGAAGACGATGCGGAGGTCTTCACGGCCTTGTTTGAGGCAGCCGAAAACTGGCTCAAAGCCGAAGGCATGCAGCGCGTCACCGGGCCGTTCAGCCTTTCCATCAATGAAGAGTGCGGGCTGCTGATAGACGGCTTCGACACCCCGCCACGCATCATGATGGGGCACGGACGCCCTTTTTATGGGCAACAGGTCGAAGCCCGGGGCTACAGGAAAGCCAAGGATCTGCTCGCCTACCACTGCCCGCCTGATTACGACACGCCCAAAACGCTGGCTAAACTTGCTGAAAAAGCCGCCAACCAGGTGCGGATTCGCCACTTGAATCGCAAGGACATGAAGAATGAGTTGACAATATTACGCGATATTTTCAACGATGCCTGGTCGGAAAACTGGGGTTTCGTACCTTTTACCGAAGCCGAATTCAACGAAGTCGGTAAAATCATGAGCCTGCTGCTTGACGACGACTTCGTTCAGATTGCAGAAGTCGATGGCGAACCCGCGGCCATGCTTATCGTGCTGCCGAATATCAACGAATGCATTCATGATCTGAATGGCCGCCTGTTTCCCTTCGGTTGGCTGAAACTGCTCTGGCGCTTGAAAGTGCGGCACCCCAAATCGGCCCGGATCCCGCTCATGGGGGTCATCAAGAAGTACCAGCGCAGCCGACTGGGTCCGACACTGGCTTTTATGGTGACCGATGCCGCCAAACAGCCCGTCATCCGCCGCGGCATCCAGGAGATGGAAATGTCCTGGATACTCGAGGATAACGCCGGTATGCGCAGCGTCATTGAAGCGCTGAGCGGTGCGGTCTACAAGACCTATCGACTGTATGAAAAGAACCTCTGAATTCAAGCCTGGAACCCCATTTACCGCTGTTATCCTGGCCGCCGACAGGAACCCGGACGACCCGCTGGTACGGGCGTCCAACGCCTGCTGCAAGGCGCTGGTGGAAATCGACGGAACACCGATGCTGCAACGCGTGGTCTCGGCACTCCAGGAAAGCAAACATATTGAAGCCATCCTGCTTTCAGGACCGCCACGGGAGCAATTGGCGCACAACGAATTTCTCGAAAACGCCCTGAGCAAGCGGCGAATCAGCTGGCTGGCACCGCAGAACAGTCCCAGCAGCAGCGCCTATCAGGCCATGAAAAGCCTGCCGCAGCACAGCCCGGTGTTGGTCACCACGGCAGACCATCCGCTATTGACCGCTGAGATTATCGATTACTTTCTTTGCCACGCCCTGGAGACGGGCGCTGATGTCGCTGTTGGCGTAATAACCTACTCGGCAATACAGGAAAAATTCCCCAATGCTAAAAAGACCGTCACGCGACTGAGGGATGGCGGTTACTGTGGTTGTAATCTGTTTGCTTTCCTGACCCCTCAGTCCCACCGGGTGGCAGCCGCGTGGTGCAAGGTCGAGCAGCAACGTAAGAACCCCTTGCGGGTTATCAGCCAACTGGGGTGGTGGTCAGTGTTGCGTTACCTGCTGGGCCGCATGACACTGGACAAAGCACTGGCTGAACTCTCGCAGCGCCTGAAAGTCTCTATCAAGCCGGTTCATCTGCCGTTCCCGGAAGCCGCCATAGACGTCGATTCCATCGCTGATCAGAAACTGGTGGAAGCAATCACCGGCATCGACAAATGATGCTCGTGCTGCAGGGAAAACCTGTCCTGGTCCGGTTGATAACCCCGTACGCTGACCCGAACTGACCAGTGATCGTCTTCACGTCTGACCTTGTACAGGTAATATTGCGCGCGCCGCCCGGCCTGACGACCAATCGCCGACGCTGAAGGAATACCGAACACGGGTATTTTGCCTTGACCGTGCGGGATGCCGGCCTCGACGGCGCGATGGCTGTGCCCGTGTAAAACCAGTTCTGCGCCCTCACGCTCCAGAATAGCGCAAAGCGCCTTGCCATCGGTTAGTCGTTTGCGCCATTTCTCATCTTCCTCCCGCGGTGGATGATGCAGTAATACAATGCGAAACAAACCCTGTTCAGCCGCCTGCCGCAACAACATCGTTAAACGCTGCCTCTGTTGCAGACCGAGCGAACCGGTTGCCAGAAAGGGTGCCGAGGCACCGGCGCTGGACAGACCGATCAGAGCGACCCCGTTGCGGATGCGCAAACTTGGAAACAACTGTTCACTGGCCGTATCCGGAGTTTCTGCAAACTCAGGATCGGATTGCATATAGGGCTGCCAGAGTGAAAACGTACTGGACCAGGGCGAGCGTACGTAAGCATCGTGATTACCCGGAACCACGGTCACACGATCCGTGGCCCCCAGACGATCCAGCCACCGGCGCGCCTGGCGGAATTCGTCCGGCAGGCCGATATGCGTTAAATCCCCGGTAATGACGATATGTTCCGGCCGTGTCTGTGTCAGGTCACGCAGCAAGGCCTCAAGCACTTCTCCGCGGTGTTCCGCGCGCCGCTTTTGGTGCCAGGACAGGTAACCCAGCATGCGCTTGTTCAGCAACTGCCGCCAACGCACACGCTGCAGCGATGTCAGGTGCGGGTCCGAGAGCTGCGCAAAATACAGCCCGGCATGATCCGTGGCCTTCATCCCAGCCAATTTTTTCTCAATCAAATTTGTTGATTTATCCACATTGTTTTAGGATGCTGGATGAAGCCCGTTAATAACCCTGCATCAGTCCGTTGAATGCCAGCCAGCCAGTAAACAAGCCCCCCACTATCGGCCTGATCAGTAATCCACACAGCCGTCGCAACCGCTCACAACTTGCGGCGGTAGAGGCTATTGTCGCAAATCACCCGAATATCCACCATCACATCACGCAAAGCGCCGATGAAATACCGCGCGTACTCCATGGTTTTGCGCAACAGGGCGTGGACGTACTGGCTGTCAACGGTGGAGACGGGACGACGGCACAGGTATTCAGCGAACTTCTCGAACAACGTCCTTTTGCCAGATTGCCTTCGGTTATCCTGCTGCCGGGTGGAACCACCAATATGAATGTCGGCGACGTCGGCCTGCGGGGCAAGCTGATTACAGCTGTGCGCCGCATGGCCAACTGGGCCGAGCAAGGTTCGGACACTGTCGAACGCCTGACCCGCCCCATTCTTCGTACCGAAGGCTCCGTGGACGGGAGAATTGTCTGCGGCATGTTTTTTGGTACGGGGACTATTATTCGCGGCATTGAATACTACCACCACACTGTTCACAGCATGGGTATCACCGATGAACTCGGCCCGGGCGTTGTCACGCTGCGCACGATCTGGGGTATTGCCCGTAAAGAGCCCAGTTATTCCGACCCGACCCCGATCCGCATCGAATTCGATTCGGCGGCAGACCCTCAAACCCGCCAAGTGGTGCTGCTTCTCATCAGTTCGCTGGAGCGATTGTTCCTGGGATTTCGCCCCTATTGGGGCGTTGAAAATGCACCCCTGCATTGCACCTGGGTGCAACGCCCCACACGCAAAGTGTTTCGCGCCTTTCATTCCGTGCTACGCGGCAGGCCCAACCGACATGCCGGACAGGAAAACGGTTATTTCAGTCATAATGCACGGGAGATCCGCCTGTGGATAGACGGGGCCTTTGCCGTCGATGGTGAAATTTATTATGCCAGTAAGGAACACGGCCCGGTCACCGTCAGCAACGGCGGTGATATCGAATTTGTTCGACTATGAAAAAGGCGGCGGCACAGAAACAACTGGGTAGAACCCTTGGTGACCTCACCCCGTCACCGCACCACCCGGCTCTCGCTCACCTGGTGGCATCTCTGAAAGACAGACACGGTGATTGCGTCAGCGCTGTGCTGTTTTATGGTTCCTGTCTGCGCAGCGGCGACCCCTACGACGGCCTCGTCGATCTGTACCTGATTGTCGATCATTACCGTTGTGCCAACACCGGCCTGGTCAAGGCTTTCTGGAACTGGCTGTTACCGCCGAACGTGTTTTATGCAGAATTTGCTCACAACGGACGGACAGTCCGCAGCAAATACGCCATAGTCTCGCTTGCCGACCTGAACAAGGGAACCTCGCAACGCTGGTTCCATTCCTACCTGTGGGGACGTTTCAGCCAGCCGACAGCTGTTGCCTGGTACCGTGATGACACTACCCGGGACATTATCGAAAACGACCTGGCGCAATCAGTGGTGACTTTTCTGAACCGGGCGCTACCCGCTCTACCACCACAGGGCAGTGTTCAGTCACTGTGGAGCAATGGACTGCGACTGAGCTACGGCGCAGAACTCAGGGTGGAATCATCCGCGCGCACGCGTGAATTAACCGAAGCCAACACAGCCTATTACCAGCAGGTTAGCCGCCTCTCCGCTCCGCTGTTGAATTATCCCTGTGAAATTTCCGGGGCCCCTCCGACACAGGACTACCGGGCTGAGATCTCTTCAGTTCGACGCTATAGCAACCGGGTCGGTTGGAGAATCCGCGCCGTGCAGGGCAAACTCCTGTCGCTGGCACGATTGATAAAGGCGCTGTTTACCTTCGATGGTGGGCTGGACTATATCGCCTGGAAGCTGGAGCGCCACTCCGGCGTCCACATTGATATACCGGAAAAAGTGCGGCGTTACCCGCTGATTTTTATCTGGGGACTTTTCTGGGATCTGTACCGGCGTGGTATATTTCGATGACAGGCCGATTACAAATGGGACGATTCCATGGCAATGCCCGCCCGACAGAGGTCAACGATGCCCCGTATCTGGCTGGTGACAGGCGATAAACTTGGCGACAACGCCCAGGTTGAAATGATCGCCAACAGCCTGGGTCTTGCCTACACAGTCAAGCACCTGTCCCCCAGGCAAAAATACATTCTGGGAAAACCGCGTTTCAAGGTATCGCTGGACCACCTGGACCCTGACAGCTCGGACGCTCTTTCACCGCCCTGGCCTGACCTGGTGATTACCGTCGGGCGCAGGCACGCCATGGCGGCACTCTGGATAAAGGCGCAGTCCCCGAAAACAAACATCGTCTTACTCGGCAGGCCACGGCGTTGGATCGACCGCTTCGACCTGATTATCACACTACCCCAGTACGACTTACCGGACTTGCCACAGGTCATGCGCCTGTCCCTGCCGCTCATGAGAACGGATACAGAAGCCGTCTCCAGCTCAGCCAAAGCATGGGCGCAACGATTAGAGTTACTTCCCAGACCCATCATCGCCGTACTGATCGGCAGCGCCACCCGGCCATTCCACTTTAACGCCAAGGTAACAAACGAGTTACTCACTCAGTGCAGGAAGCTGCAGTCAAGGTACGGCGGCACCTTGTATTTCTCAACCAGCCGCAGAACCTCAGCAGACATCGTCAGCACCCTCAATGCACAGTTGCCTGACGGTGCGCAGATCTATGAGTGGCAACAAGGCAACACTGACAACCCCTATCTCGCGCTGCTCGAACATGCGGATTATTTTGTCGTAACGGGTGACAGTGTCTCCATGATGATCGAAGTCGCCGACCGCGGTAAACCGCTGGCCATCTTCCAACTTCCCGCTAGCCGGCAGGGTTTGATCTGGCAGTCGTTCACCCGCCGGCTTCACGCTCAGCCTGATAACAGCACCTGCAACAGACCGTTCAGATGGATGGGCAGGCTGCTGTACCAATCCGGGCTGGCTGGGTTTACCCGTGATCTGACGCAGATTCACAAGACACTCATCGACGGCGGGTTCGCCGTTTATCTGGGGGACGCGTTCAACAAACCATCCCAGGCACTGCCCGATGAGCTGGGCCGGATACGGGAGAGAATCCTCGCACTACTCACCAACAGCTAGTGCACCTCCGACCCGCCCCCAGCATTAGCGCTACAATGCCCCGCTTCAGGCTTTGGCGGGTCAGAAATGGAAGCCTTACTTCGCTTAATGTATTCTTAGCGCCCTAAATTCCGAACCCGCGGTTGGCGAACGCATTCAACCATCATCACAACACTATAATAACAAAGGAAAATTCAGGATTCCCGACAACTCAATAGATACCGTGGTCGCTGTATGCATATGCACCTTCAGGCGCCCGGCGGGCCTCAGACGTTTATTGGCGTGCCTTGCCAGCCAGACGTTCAACGATATCCCTCAGCCGATAATTACAGTGATCGTTGCCGACAATGAAGGCAGCCTGGAAAATCGACGGATATGCAGCGAATTCCAGGAATCTGCGTTCGAGTCCCTGACTTATGTTGCCGAGCAGCGGCAGGGTATCTCCTATGCACGCAATGCCTGTATAGACAATCTGCCGGACGGAACAAGCTTTGTGGCAATGGTCGATGACGATGAATCACCGGATCCGGCATGGCTGAATCATTTACTGCTTGCACAGTCCAGAAGCGGCGCGGATGTGGTCGTCGGCCCGACCTTACCGGCATTCGAAGCGACCACAGCGAGCTGGGTTCAGGAAACCGGGTATTTCGCAAAACCGCAAAATCCGGACTCGTTTGAGGATCTGCAGGCGGATCCACCGGCGGCCACCTGCAATGTGCTGGTAAACGCGGAAATATTCTCCAGGCTGGGACTCCGCTTCGACCCGCTGCTGGCACTCAGCGGCGGAGAGGACAAACTGCTGTTCCAGGATATAAAGTTGCGTGGTTATAAATTCGTATGGGCCGCCCGGGCAAAGGTGACGGAATGGATACCACGGGATCGAGCCACCTTTGCATACATGTGGCGCGAGGAATATCGACGTGCGAGCGTCAGGCACTACGTAAAATCCAGACTGAAAGTATCAAGCCCACTCAAGCTGCTTGTTCTTATACCTAAATCTCTTGTGCGGTCTGTAAAGAACATAGCGGTAGGTTGTTACCGGGTTGCCGCCCAATTGCTAAGAAACAGTGCGAACCGCTCAAAGTTAGCGCTCGACGCCCTCGTCATCGCCGATGGATTCGGCTCAATTGCCGGTCTTCTTGGGCTGAGAAGCCGTCACTACCAGCGCTAGGAATTTCAATGCCCTTATAAACAACCATCGTCATTATCTGGCTAACCATTTAACCATAAAACAGAAAACATCATAATACATAGGCAACAAAACACCGCGTTAGCGAACCAACATTCTTGATCGGGCGAAAAGGCATGTTTACATCTCGGCGAGTTTTTCCTGATGCCAAACTGGCAAGTCTTCCAAACTGGCTAACGCTGAGCTATACGCTTTTCCTGGCAGGGTTCTTTTGCATCCCAAACGCAGTGGATTTGTACAAGTTTTATTTTGTGGCCTTATTGCTGCCGGGCATCTTTATTGCCGGAAATACTCTATGGTTTCTGAGAAAAAGCGCTTTGCTACACGTCATGCTACTTTATGTTGGCTATATGGTTACGACCTCTCTATGGAGCACAGATTTCTCGCCAGCCGAGTTCAAGAGAACCTTCTGGATTTCGACATCTATCATCATGTTCTCTCTGATAACGGTATATATACGGCATCACTACCCGAACACCTATGACAGAATCCTGAAAACCACCTGTTTCCTCGCCACGATTGCGGCGATTACGTCAATGGTTGCGTGGTATTCGAAATATCCTTTTCCTGGGTCGCGCATGAACGGGATAAGTTTAATGGACAACCCCAACTCCATTGCTTTCGCATATGGCTTCTTTACCCTTCTGAGTTTCCATTACGCGTTAAAGTCAGAGACTCTCCGTAGCCGATCCCTGTTTGTATCCATTTCCATTGTGCTTATGGTGTCCATACTTCTGACCCAAAGCAGGGCGGGGGCGTTGGCAACAGTGGCAGCGGTATCTTTACTGTGCATTCACAAGTTGGGGCGCAAGTCGATCATTTCGATGATTACGATATTCGGCGCCCTGGCAACTGCTATTTACCTGGTTACGCCACCGGACCTGTTATCCCGACAAATAAACCGTGGGCTACCACACAGGCCTGCGATTTGGGAAACGGTTGCTGAACAAGTCAGTAACGCACCAATTTTTGGCAACGGCTTCCAAAAAGAGCTTTTGGTCGACGAACATGGGGGCGCGTCTATAGCAAACTATGCTCACAACGCCATGCTGGCGACAGCGCGCGATGGTGGATTGGTCGGACTTGCACTGCACATAGCGATTTTGATCGTGGCATTGCGGGGAGCGATTCAAACCGAAAATAGCAGCATGTCTTCGTTCTATCTGTCTGCACTCTTATTTGGATTCATCATTATGAGTTTCGACAAAGATCAACTCATAGACCGTCCTAGGGAGTTATGGCTATTTTTCTGGCTTCCACTCGCGATGTTGCTGGCAGAAGATTTCGACACTGAGAGCCACGATTCCGGGCATCACAACCCGCATGGCTGACAGCGAATCATGTCGGCGGACACCGACCAGCTCATAACCCGGCCTGGAGAGTTATGGGTAATCTACTGGCTTCCACTTGCCATAGTACTTGCGCAACACGTGATGCAGATACAAAAGCCAACTCACGATAAACGCAATAAGCTAAACCGTCAGAGCGAAGCCGCTCAGGAGTGGCTGCCCAATAGCACTTTCTGGTAACGTTCTACCGCATTCTCAATGGAAAATTCTTCTCCTCTCGCACGCAAGACTGCCTTATTTTCAGGATTATCCAGTGTTTCGCAAATGGCGTCAGCAAGCTTGCATTCATCACCCACTGGCACAAGCATTCCATACTTACCGTCACTTAATATCTCGGCTGGGCCACTTGGGCAATTCGTGCTCACCACCGGACAACCGCATAACAGGGCCTCGACCAGCACATTACCAAACCCCTCATAGCGGGACGACAGAACAAATACCGAAGCCTTGCGCAAAAAGGGATAGGGATTCACCTTGAATCCGGGCATATCGAAATCTTCCTGCACACCAAGCCGGGTTGCCAGCCTGCTTAGTTCCTGTTTATGCTCGCGCTGTTCGACAGAAAACTCATCCCCTCCCAGCAACACCAGGCGCGCCTGCCTCCTCTCTCTGAGTTTGGCGAATGCGCGCAGCAACAGCGGGAAATCCTTCTGGGCAACGAACCGGCCTACACCGAGAATAACCGGCACTGCCCCGGAATCGAACCACCGATGATTCGGTGACTCACGGCTTAGAGTCTCTATCTCTTTCGTCTCAATGGGATTGTATATCGTTGTCACATGATCCTGATCAAGACCGAGATATTTCGCAACGTCTTCTGCTACGCCTTTTGATACTGCGACAACAGCATCTGCCCGGCGGTAACACCTTTGCATGAGTGGCCGCATATACCTGAGTTTGCTCTTTCCGCTGCTGTAGCATTCCACCTCCTGAGTCGAAGTATTGATATGTGCACCGACCACCACGCGCGTTGATGTAGCGCTGTAATATTTGGCCAACACCGCATTTATATTCGACTTTGGCAGGGCTGATACCAGCACGGCTGGTCTGCTTGCCTTCAAATGAGCTGCAATAGGAGATATGAATCCAAAGGATTTTCTTTTTGCGATCATAGCGGCGATTGCCCTGAAAGCAGCCGGATCCGCGCGCATTGCGCACAGAAACCCCAGGTTTGGCGAGGAAAATTTCAGCGGCACCAGATTCACGCCCGCCGGAATGCTGTTACAGAGCACCCCCTCCATCTTGCACACCAGAATATCCACCGGGTGTCCCAGCTTCGTGAAGCCGCTGGCAAGATTTAATATTACTTTTTCTGCGCCGCCGCCGGTAAGATTATCCAGCAAAAAGCAAATACGCGCGGGCCGAGCTCTTTGATTCATCAGGATTCCAGCACAAACATTTAATCCTCGGGCAAGCGCTACGCAGAGCGCCTTTCCCCGATAGACCGGACCTCCGTTCGCGAATTCCACCAGGTTTGAAACATCAGGATTGCCCACATCAATTCCGAATGATTCGCCCACCCCTGCAGATGCTGGGCCCAAACCCGGCGTACAGCTTTGACATCAAAAACGCCCTGATCCCGCAGCGCCTGCTCTGAAATCAGCGCTTCCGCCCAGTCACGCAACGGCCCACCGAGCCATTCTTTGACCGGAACACTGAAACCCCGCTTGGGTCTGTCGATAAGCTGTCGCGGTACATACCGGGTCAACAGATCCCTGAGCACCAACTTACCGTTTTTGCCGTCAAACAGATAGTCCCTCGGCAGCGACCAGGCAAACTCCAATATGCGGTGGTCGAGCAGCGGGCTACGCGCTTCCAGGCTTACGGCCATGCTGGCCCGGTCCACCTTGACAAGAATATCATCCGGCAAATACCCAACATAATCATAGTGCAGCATCGCGAACAGTGGGTCCTGCAGGTTCGCCCACAAACCGGGATCAACAAGCGGCGTCTGCGGTGTTACTGCCTGGCGGACAAACCTGTCTACCGGTATACACTTGTTGAACTTGTTCGCCAGAACATCCTGCGGGTTATCGGCAATCCAGTTGCACGATCGCTGGCTTATTTTGCCAAGTTTTCGGGTCCAGCCGGGTACCGTCTGTGTCTCGCCAAGCTTACGACTGGCGTACGACCAGCTCCATTCCCCCAAAAGCCGCGTTACCCGCCCCTGCAGACTGCTGAAGACACCGGGGACACGATTGATATCGCGCCAGTGTTTCAGGCAATTCTTGTAACGCCGGTAACCTGCAAACTGTTCATCTCCACCGTCACCGGTAAGCACGACTTTAACCTGCTCATGTGCCAGTTTGCATACCAGATAAGTCGGAATTTGCGAGGAATCGGCAAAAGGCTCGTCATAGATGGTCGGCAGGAGATCTACAACTTCCAGCGCCTGATCGGGCGTCATATAGAGCTCATGGTGCTCCGTCCCCAGATGCTTTGCCACACTGGCCGCGAACCCGGCCTCGTTGTATTTTTCTTCCCAGAAACCGATGCTGAAGGTTTTTACAGGCCGACTGGACATGGATTGCATGAGCGCAACAATCATCGACGAATCGATTCCCCCCGAAAGCAGCGCGCCAATATCGACGTCCGCGACCATACGTTCCTCGACTGCATCACGCAGCAGCGTATCCAGGCCGTCTATTGCTTCATCGTAACTTCCCTTGAACCGCTGTTTCTCACCCTGCTCGGCAACACTGCGGGCTGACCAGTATTGCCGGGGCGCCACCGACCAGGACTCGCTCTGCCTGGGGATCTCGAGCAGACTGGCGGGGGGGAGTTTCCTGATCTGCCTGAAGATTGAGCCGGGTTGGGATACCCATCCATATTGCAGGTACTGGCCGAGCGCATCCTGGTCTAGCGAATCATCGAAATCAGGGTGTATCCACAGTGATTTCAGCTCTGACCCGAAAAGAAATGTTGTCCCGCACCAGCCATAGTACAGCGGTTTCTTACCGGCACGGTCGCGCGCCAGTGTCAGGGTTCCTGTCTCTCTATCCCACAAGGCGATAGCGAACATACCCTCCAGCCTGCTGATGGCTTCTCTCGAACCCAGGTGCTCGACCGCTGCGAGTATGACCTCGGTATCTGAATGTCCTTTATAGGGATACTGCGAATCAGACAGATCTTTGCGCAGTCTCCTGAAGTTGTAGATCTCCCCATTGAAAGACAGGACATAACGGCCCGTCGCTGACAGCATGGGTTGAGCACCTGCCTCCGACAAATCGATAATTGACAGCCGCCGATGTCCCAGGGCCAGCGGGTATTGAGGGTCTACCCAGACCCCGTAAGCATCTGGGCCACGGTGCGCAATCGCACCCGTCATTCGGCCGCATAGTTCCGACAAATCGCTGACAGCACCGCCGCTTTGTATAAAACCGGTTATTCCACACATTGGTAATCCAGGTTCCCCAGGTCCTCAGTTAATCGTCCTGCCGGCAACCAGCGTGTCAAGCACAGTTAAATACTGCTCTGCCGCACAATCAACAGAAAATAGTTCCGCGCGGTGCATCAGGACATGTTTCTCTACCGGATTATCGAGTACGGATTCGACAGCTGCGCAAAGCGCAGCATGGTCACCGACCGGCACCAGAGGACCGTACTCGCCGTCACAGAGGATTTCCGCTGAGCCACCCGGACAATCGGTACTGACAACCGGGCAACCACAGGCAAGCGCCTGAATGACGACACCAGGCAAACCTTCATACTCGGACGACAAGACCAGCGCGGCAGCCCTGGCCATGAACTGAAACGGGTTTGCCACAAAACCAGGCAGCTGCACATCAGCTTCCAGCCCCAGATCTTTCACCAGCGCCTCCAGCAACGGGCGTTGCTTGCCTTCCCCCAGTATCAGCAGACGAGCCTTGCGGCTGGCGCGCAACCGCGCGAATGCCCGTATCAGCGTGGAAAAGTCTTTTTGCTGTGCCAACCGGCCTGCACCGAGTATCACCGGCGGTGACTGCGGGGAAAACCAGGGATGATCCAGTGGCACTGCTGACTGAGATCTCAGCTCGTCGTCAACGACCGGATTATAGATTGTCTTGATCGTATCACGAGGCAAACCGGAAACAGCAGACAAGTCGTCCGCCACCTGGTTGGATACGGATATAATCGCATCGGCATACGGATAACTGCTACCTACCAAAGGCGGCAAGTATCGCCAGCGCCACTTGCGACGACTGGGCTCATTGAAGCAGTGCCGGGAAAGCGCTATGCGTTCACTGACAACGACCGGCAACTCGGGATCCACCCTGTTTTTCGCCCACAGTGCGATTAGATTGGCATAGGTGAGTGCCGATAACATCACATCGGGCTGACGCTCCCGAAGGTAGCACTGCAAGGAACGAAGATATTCAATTTCCGGGGCGATTTTAGAGGGCAGAATTACGGGACGAATGACGGAACCCGGCCTGCCTGGATTTGCCAACAGTGCCGCCAAACGCCCACCAAAATCACCACTCGACTCCAAAACCACAAGCCGCGCATCAGTCGGGACATTTTCCAGGTAAGCGCCCTTGGCACGACATAAAACCAGGTCGACTTTACGGCCGCGCTCAAGAAAGGCATTCACCAGGTTCAGCATGGATCGCTCCGCCCCCCCTCCGTCCAGGGACGGAATAAGAACAGCAATGCTGTTGGCATGCGCACTATCAACGGGTGCACGTGTCACATCAGAAAACTCTTTGTTATGGAAATGCTCCTGCAACTCAACCTGTTGAGCACTGCCGCACACGCCACGCGCCTTCCAAATTATTTGCACAAAGGCAACCCTGTAATATGGCTGTTGGATAGAGAATGCGGGATTCTAGCAGCCACCGCCGACCAATAGAAACTGAAATCAAAGCCGTCAGACAGGTTTCGGCAATGGATTCATTTTTACCAGCTACACAGCGCACCGCGAAGAACTCATAAACATTTGAGTTTAATGCTTTATCCAGTACAATTACGCACTGCTTGGCCTTCGCTAGCTCAGCACCCGAGCTTGCTGAAGGGCAAGCTATGCCCGACACGGTTTGTCGGATATTTCGCCGGACCGTTCAAATCAGAACCAGATACATCCAGACCCGGTATCAATGTAAAGAGCCAGCGCCGTGAAAGCTTACGAATTGTTAGTCTGGACAGACGATATGGTTAAAAATTACTGGGACTACGAGGCGCAGTTTCCGAAGAAATTTTTTACCTATAGTCGCAGCTACGAGATTATCAGACAGATCAAAGCCTATCTGCCGGACAACTGCACCGTACTCGACTACGGATGTGGCCCCGGCAATCTGATCGGCCCTCTGCTGGAGGCCGGTTTCAGAGTTGCCGGCCTGGATGCCTCCCCTTCGGCGAGAAAACAGGTGGCGGACCGGTTTGGCAACAGAGGGGACTTCCTGGGCTCATTCAAGCAGAGCGAAATCAACAGTTCCGGTCTTCAATTTGATGCCATCATCGTCGCCGAAGTCATTGAGCATCTCTATGACGAACAACTGGATAGTCTGCTGAAAACCCTTACAACACTGTCCACGCCGGATACCCGTATCATTTTCACGACACCCAATGAAGAGAAGCTGGAGGACAACTACATTCTGTGTCCGGTATCGGGGAAACTTTTCCACCGATGGCAGCATGTGCGAAACTGGTCACAGGTGTCCGTCAGATCCTACCTGGATTCCCGTAACTTCAAGGTAATCAAAAGCCTGACGACAGATTTCGATGCATCGTTCATTACCCGCGGGAAAAAACATCCGCTTCGCCGCTGGTGGCGCGCGCTGCACGGCAGGCTGAAATACCTGACCCGCCCGGATAAAAAACGGCCGCATTTGCTCGTCATCGCCGGTCCGAATCCTGCTAATACCCGACAGCAACACCTTTGATCGGTTATTTTTTTAATCGCCGTTTTTAAGTATAATCTGCCGTCGAGCGACGACTGCGGAAGGCCATACCACTAATGGACAAATGTGTCTTTATCCAGACCAACCACAAGCAGATCGTAGGCGCCCTGGTCGCCGAGTATGCCTTGCGGCGCAATTCGCCGCACAGTGACGCATTCGATGTGCGCATTATGCACACCCGTGATTTCCCCTTTTTCAAGGCCCGCGAAGGCCAGCTGTATTTACGTGACAGCGTCAAGCGCAGCTGGCTGAATGACGATCTGCAGTCGTTCACACCCACCCGCTTCATGCCACCGGAGCTGATGGGCTACCAGGGCCGCGCCGTTGTCATCGACCCGGATATTTTCGCTGTCGCCGATATCTGGGATCTGCTGTCGCGCGATATGCACGGCAAAGCCATTATGTGCCGCATGCGTTCCGGGCCCAAGGGTCTGGTAGACCGCTGTAAGGCCAGCAGCGTTATGCTGCTGGACTGTGAAAAACTGACGCACTGGAAAGTTGAAGAGCAGTTCAACGAGATGTTCGAGTTGAAGCGGGATTATATGCCGTGGATCTGCCTGCGCCTGGAAGACCCGGATTCCATAGACTTTTTCGAACCCGAATGGAATGACTTCGACAAACTCACCGCAAACACCAAAATGCTGCACGTCACGCGGCGCAAGACGCAGCCGTGGAAGGCAGGTCTTCCGATAGACTGGCGCCCGGCCGAGCGTTTCCGCCTGTTCCCGCCGGTGGCCTGGGTGATGCGCGCGCGCCGCCACCTGTTTGGTGAATACGGCTTGCTTGGCAACTACAAAGAACATCCTGACCCGAATCAGACCAGGCTGTTCTTCGGGCTGCTCAAGGAATGTGTCAACAAGGGCATTGTCAGCGAGGACATGCTGCGTGAGGAAATGAAACACAACCACGTGCGGCACGATGCCTTTGAGGTGCTGGATCGCACACCGGACCTTGCGCCACCCGGCAATCCCCCCCTCAAGCTTTCAGCCGCTTAACAGTCGAAAAGCGCACGCACCCGCATTGCCGCCCGTTGCGCATCATCCGGTGGTGCCGCCCGCTTACCGGCAGGAAACGCCTGCCCCAGCCAGACGGCCCGGCCACTGGCGACCAGCTGGCGCTGAATATTGCCAACGTCTCGATGCATACGCCTGGCTGCAAACAGCATCGCCAGCCTGTGAGTCAGTGGCTTATATCGAAAATTATAACCATGCCGCCACCAGGGTCGAGCGTCACCGGGATCAAAAATATACAGCGGTTTACAGGTAAAACTGGCCTCAGTCAGCATCGACATGCTCTCACCGGTGACCACCAGCCGGTCAGCCAGGGCAAGATAGGCAAAATAGGGGTTAGCCTCCCCCGCTTCAGTCCAGCGGTGAATATAAGCGGGCACGTTTAACTCGTGCTGGAAGGCCTCAAAAACCGGCTCCGGTGTACGGGCGCTGTCTGTGACCAGCAGAGACCCGCCGTCATGAAGCGCCATGCTGTTGACCTGTTGCCCCAGGCGCTGCCCTTTCTCTCCAGTAAATACAAACGGACCACTATCGCCACCAATGAGCACGGCGGTATACGGGCGTGCTAAATGTGCAAATCTTTGCCGCCAGGCATCGGCAGCCTCCTTCAGACGCGCATTCATAACACCATGAAGCGGCAGGTCATTCTTTAACACGTTTTGCCGACCCGGCAAAAAATACTGTGGCGTCGTGACAATCAGGTCAAAAACATCCAGCGGCGCCCAGGGGCGTCCGACATGCACCAGCCGGGTTCTGCCGCCTGTTTGTTTACGGATCCATCGCGCCACCGGCTCGTTGCGACGTCCCGCTGTGATAATCAGATCTGGCCAGGGGGCGGATAGCTCACTGGAAGACGTCTTGTCGATTCCGGCCAGCGTTACCGCAAGCAGCCGATTGGTCAGTAACTCAGTCTTCCTGTAGTTGAAACGCTTGACGTCATAGCGCCAGCCCAGGGCATCTGCCAGCGCCAGCACCTGCGCATTATCACCTGCCTTGTAACCGGTGAGCACCCAGGTCACCGGCCTGGAGGCACCGTCCTGCACGCCCTCGTTCACCCGTCAACATCGACCCGTATTAAAAATCGCGAGCTTACAGGAATCACCGGGGAACTGCAGTGCTAATGCTCTGTTGCGGTAAAAAATCGGTACAATAAAAGCCTACCAACCCGTAGCTGTCAACAGGCGCAACCTTGGTCCTAAGCCGTTATATCACTGCAGAGATCACCAAACCCATGTTTCTGGGCATCACTCTGCTGGTCATTGTTTTTACCGGCTACACGTTCGCTATAAAGCTGTCGGAGGCAGCAGACGGCATAATCCCGCTTTCCGTCGTTGCCCGTCTCATCGGCCTGAAAAGCGTCATTACCCTGGAAGTGCTGCTGCCCACCGCACTCTATCTGTCCATTATCGCTGCGCTGAGCCGATTTCATCGTGACTCTGAAATGGCTGCCATTAATACCGCAGGCGTTGGCGAGGCCGGAATTCTGCGCTCTGTTATTATTTTGTCCGTACTGATCGCTGTCATCGTTGGTACCATTTCTCTATTTGCCCGGCCCTGGGCCTACCGCCAAAGCTATCAGATCGAAGCCGAAGCCCGTGCTGAATTTGATATTCGAAAAATCGAACCCGGCCAGTTCATTGAACTACAGGGCAGCAAATACGTTCTGTTTGCACGGCACGTCGACAAGCACAAGGGACGATTGCAGGACGTATTCCTGCAGAGTGAACGGGGTAATAAAATACAGCTCATCTTTGCCCAGGAAGCCTTCCTGCCACCGGTTCACGCCGGTGAACGCCGCAGTTTTGAATTCGTGAACGGCTACAACTATCTTCTCGACCCACTCGGCAGCCAGGATACCACTTTAAAATTCAAACACATGAAAGTTTACATTCCGACAGACAAGCGGGACACCAAATATCGAAGGAGAGCCGAACCCAGCATCAATCTTTACCGATCTGATGCACCCGAGGATATTGCCGAGTTCCAGTGGCGGCTATCGACACCGCTTGCAACTGTGCTGCTTTCCCTGCTCGCGGTTCCGCTTAGCCGCAGCGCACCCCGACAGAGCCGGCATCACAGTTTCGTCTTCGCTATCCTGGTTTATGTCGGCCTTTTTAACTTGACCGGTGTGGCGCGCACCTGGGTTGAAAATGGCAAAGTGCAGAGTTTTCCCGGCATCTGGTGGATCTACCTGGTTCCGCTTTTGCTGTTCATCGGCTTGATGGTGGCGCCGACCTGGCTGCGCCGGAAGCGCTGACATGGGGCTTCTGGACCGATACATTGCGTGGAAGTTGCTGAAAGGCTGGGTGCTTGTCTGGCTGGTCATGACTTCGATATTCACCCTGCTGGGTTTCGTTGAAGAACTGGAACGCACCACGGAGCGCTACCAGATTATCGATGCCGTACGCTTTATGCTCTATACGCTGCCACAGCGTTCGATGGACCTGGCCCCGGTCATGGCCCTTCTCGGCTCATTGCTAGCGTTGGCAGGGTTGAACAAAAGCAGTGAACTCATTGCCATGCGCACGGCCGGCGTATCTGTTTCCCGCTTTCTGCGCTCGGTTGCCATCCCGACCCTCGCTCTGGTCGCGGCTCTTTATGCCGTCAGTGAATTCATTGCAGCACCCCTGTTCCAGCAGGCAGAAACCGAAAAAACCCTGATCCGAACCGGCAAGGCAAACCTGCTCAAAGGAAAAGGCCTATGGTCGAATAGTGGCTACCGCTTCTTCAATGTACGTACTTTAAAACACGGTCAGGTACCAACCAGCATTTACCTCTACGAGTTCTCGCCTGATGGGCGTCTACAGCATTTCGCGTTTGCCCGTCGTGCCCAGCTCACCGATAGCAGACGTTGGGACCTGCTGAATGTAGAACAAAAGACACTGCATGGCGATCAACTAAAAAGCAGACATTTGCCGAACCTGGAGATGGGCCCTTTCTGGTCACGTGAGGAATTGCCTGTCCTGCCTCTTTCTACAGCTGGCATGACACCAACGGGGCTTTATGAGTATTCGGACTACCTAAAATCGACAAACCAGCTGTCAGAGCGCATTGAACAGGTTTTCTGGCAGAAAATAGTCCTGCCACTCACTACTGGCGCCATGGTTTTTCTGGCCGTACCCATCGGGGCCAGCGTTGGTACAACAAGAAGCGGCGGCTTTGGAAAAAATCTCGCTATCGGTGCAGGCGTTGGCATCCTGTTTTATCTGCTGTCCCAGCTTATCCAGACGGGGGCCTCGATGGCAGGAATACCTCCCGCACTGGCCGTTTTTATGCCGGTGATGCTGGTGTTAAGCGTTGCCGGTGGCCTGATCAATCGCATGCGCTGAATTTGTCGCGCTGCCTCGTTAGGGCCGCGGAAACAAATGCCCAGCTTCTGTATTGCGGCAAGGGTGACATAAAACGATGATGCGCCCCTTGCCGCGCCTTGAATCTGAGCCAGAATCCGGCACTATCTTTGTACAATTATTTATTTCCGCGGCCCTTAAAGGCATAATCTGCATTTATTTTGATGCCCATACTGATAATACCTCTGTTTTTTCAACCTTTTGAGCAGTTTGTATGCAATTAATGCTGACATTCTTCCGTGCTTACCCTGGGCAGACCGTTGTCATGCTGGTAGCACTGCTCATGGCCGGTGTTGCCGAGGGTATCGGCCTGTCAGCCCTGCTACCACTGCTCAACATCGCCATCAAAAATGATGCCCGACAGGGTGGCGATACGCAGACAGAACCGCCACAGAATGAATTCGAGCAAGTGGTAACCGACACCTTGAAAGATCTGGGTATACATCCCGGCATCGGGGTTCTTCTGGCCATTATCGTGTTGGGTGCCACGCTGAAGAATCTGTTGCTGCTGGTCGCCCAGAAACAGGTCGGTTATACCGCCGCACGGGTCGCAACAGACCTGCGGCTGGAGATACTGCGTGCCGTACTCAGAAGCAAATGGGAGTATTTCCTCCACCAGCCGATAGGGCGCTTAACCAACAGCCTGGCTACCGAAGCACAACGATCCTCCGACTCTTTTGTCAACGGCGCCATGGTCGTCACTCTTATCCTGCAGGCCATTATCTACGGCGCCGTCGCTGTTGCCGTCTCCTGGAAAGCGACGCTGATAAGCCTCACAGCCGGAATGCTAATCATAGGCGTTTCCCATTTTATGGTGCGCATGGCTCGCAAGGCCGGTAAAAAACAGACCAACCTGCTCATTTCCCTGCTCTCCAAGGTCACCGATACCTTGCAGTCGGTTAAGCCGCTGAAAGCCATGGCAAGAGAACACCTGGCTGACACGGTGCTGGCCATGAAAACATCGAAACTCAATAAAGCCCTGCGCAAACAGGTTTTCAGCACCGCGGTACTCAAAGCCAGCCAGGAAGAAATGTTCACCATCGTTATCGCCCTCGGTATGTTCGTGGCGCTGGTAAAATTTGAAATGCCACTGGCAACCGTGATGGTACTGGTCGTGGTGCTGGGGAAAATGCTTAGCCAACTGGGCAAAGTACAGAAACAGTATCAGAAACTGGTGCTGGGTGAGAGCGCCTTCTGGTCGCTGAAAAAAGGCATTCAAGAGGCGCAGCAGGCCGAAGAATCATTCAGCACAGGCACCGTACCAGCGCTGGAGCAGTCGGTGCGACTGGATGCGGTCAGCTTCAGCTATGATCAACATATGGTGCTGACTGATGCGAATCTTGAATTCCCTGCAGGCCGCCTGACCACCTTGATCGGCCCATCCGGCTCCGGGAAAACCACCATTGTTGACCTTGTCATCGGTTTACTTCGACCACAATCCGGCAAGGTCTGTATCGATGGTATCCCGCTGGCAGAACTTGACCTGAAAGCGTGGCGCCACATGATCGGCTATGTTCCCCAGGAAACGCTGCTGTTACACGATTCCATCCTGCACAATGTGACCCTGGATGACCCTGAACTGAGCGAACAGGATGCTGTACAGGCCTTGCGGGCAGCGGGTGCCTGGGAATTTGTATCCCGCATACCCGCGGGCATACACAGCACCGTGGGGGAACGCGGTACCAAATTATCCGGAGGGCAGCGGCAACGCATTATGATCGCGCGCGCCCTGGTTCACAAACCCCGATTACTCATCCTTGACGAAGCCACCAGCGCACTGGACCCCGAGAACGCGGCGGCCATCGGTAAGACCATGGAAGATCTGCGTGGCCGCTTGACGATACTGGCGATATCGCATCAGACAGCCATGGTGGAAAACGCCGACCGCGTGTATCGCCTGCATGAAGGTGGCGTCTCATTGCATGAAAACAGCAAGCTTGCCTAATAAGCAAACAAGGCCCGAACCCTTTGCAGCGCATGATCCAGATCAGCTGAGCCCGTGTCGGTACGCTGTGTGAACGACTCACCCAGCCAGACCACCCGACCTTCCGATAACAGATTGTTGTGCACCAGACGAATATCACGACTGAGGCGCTTTGGACCAAAGCGCATCATCCAGCTGTAGGTCAGCGCGCTCAGGCGAAAATCAACCGCCGTCTTTCGCCCGGGCCGCATCGGATAGCCATAACCACCCAGTTCGGCCATATAAACCGGCTTGCCCGTAGCGCATGCTTCACTGAGCATGGACACACTATCCGCTGTCACAATGAGCTCATCACTTAAGGCCAGTATGCCAAAATAGGGATTAGCCTCGTCATTGGCTTGCCAATGGTAGAGAAAGTGGGGTACAGAAACAGCCTGTTTCAAGACCTGCACAACCGTTTTCGGAGTCCGCGCACTGGTGGAAATCAGCAAGGATCCGTTGCGCTGCGCGGCCATGCGGTTTGCCTGCCGGACTATAGACTCAACCACCTTTGGTCCCAGCGTATAGGGACCACTGTTTCCGCCCAATATGACACCCGTGAAGGGTTTCGGTAAATGCATGAACCGCGATCCCCAGTCAGCTGCTTCAGCCTTGAGACGTTCAGCACTGACCCTATGCAGGGTCATCGCGTTTTGTAATACATTGTCGCGCTCAGGCAGCCGGTACTGTGGCGTCGTGATCACCAGATCAAACTGATCCGGCTTCGCCCAGGGTCGGCCAATGTGAACAAGCCGCGTTCTGCCACCTGACTGCTTGCGGATCCAGCGTCCGACCGGTTCATTGCGCATTCCCCCCGAAATCACCAGATCCGGCCAGGGCGGTTGCAGCGGGCTGGAGTCCTGCAATCGGATGCCGCGCAAATCGCTGCCCCGGAACAGGCTGGTGCGGAACTCGGTTTTCCGGTAGCTGAGTTCCTTGAGGTCGAATGGCCAGCCCAACGCCTCAGCCAGGGCAAGAATCTGGCCGCGTTCCCCGGCTCGATAGCCGGTTACCAACCACACGCTGGGCGCGGGAGTCGCGTTCTGATTTACAGACTCGGAATGGACGGTATCAGATCGGTGCATGACGCGAGAGACCTTGTCGGAGTACTAGCCTCAGCCCAACAGGAAACAGCCACGGAAGCACATGGAAAAACACGGATAATGATTTTTCCGTGTGCTTCCGTGTGGTCCCACTGCCAATGAAATTTGAGTCATCTGCGTAAAGATAACATTCGCGCGGCAAATGCGCATGGCCGTGCACAATGGCACCATCGCTCAACTCCAAGTACAATCCAGGATTCGCGAATCTAGCGGCTTACGCCGTGTGGCGCAAGCTGGTGAATCTGTCATAAACTCGATCCGGGTGCATATTGTTCCATGCCTGACTACAATGAATTTCTGACCCGCATTTTCGAAATTCTCAAACCGTTCGCCAAACAGGGCATTATCCTCAATGAGGACAGTGAACTGGTCACCGAGCTGGGGCTTACCTCCCTGCAAGTGATGGAGTTGATCGAGCAGATTGAAGACTATTTTGACATGTCGATACCGCTCAACATTCTCCCGGACATTCGCACGGTTCACGATCTGGCGATGCAGCTGGAAAAACTGAGCACCTGAAGTCATGAGCCTGTTCGATAAATTCCAGCCCATTGTCGAGATCCGTGCCGAACTGCAAAAGCTCGGCATCATGCCCTTCGGTGCGGTCACGGAAAAATTCCTCTCAGCCACCGAAGCTATCGTCAACGGCCACAAGGTCATTCTGGCCGGGACCAATAATTACCTGGGTCTGACTTTTGATCCTGAATGTATCGCTGCCGCGAAAAAAGCTGTTGAGGAACAGGGTACCGGCACCACCGGCTCGCGTATGGCCAACGGCACCTTTGCCGAGCACGTGAAACTGGAACAGGAACTGGCGGCCTATTTTGACCGCAAACACTCGATCGTATTTTCCACCGGTTATGCGGCTACCATGGGCATGGGCTCGACCCTGGCCGGAGCCGGCGATGTCATCGTGCTGGACGCCGACAGCCACGCCAGTATCTACGACGGCGTACGCCTGGGTGGTGCCGAGGTCATCCGCTTCCGTCACAATAACGCTGCCGATCTGGAAAAACGCCTGCGCCGGCTCGGTGACCGGGTAGACAATACCCTGATTATCGTAGAGGGCATCTACAGTATGCTGGGCGATCAGGCACCGCTCGCCGATATTGCAGAAGTGAAACGCAAGTACGGCGGTCTTCTGCTGGTCGATGAAGCTCATTCGCTCGGCATGCTGGGCGAACATGGCCGCGGCGCGGCCGAAGCTGCCGGCGTCGAGGACGATGTGGACTTCATAGTCGGTACTTTCAGTAAAAGCCTGAGCGCTATTGGCGGCTACTGTGTCAGTAATCACGCTGAGCTGGAAGCCATATGCTTTGCCATCCGTTCCTATATATTTACCGCTTCGCCCTCGCCTTCCGTCATTGCATCCACGCGTGTTGCATTGCGCCTGATGCAGGAACGCCCGGAATTGCGGGTACGGCTGTGGGAAAACGCGCACAGGCTGTACGATGGCCTGAAACAACTTGGCTTTGCAGTCAGCCCACAGGTCAGCCCGGTGATCGCCGTCACCATCGGGGAACGTGATCAGGCGATTAGCTGGTGGAATGAACTTATGCAACGCGGCGCTTACGTGAACCTGGTCATGCCACCGGCTTCACCCACCAGCGACAGTCTGTTGCGTTGCAGTGTCAGTGCTGCACACAGCAACGAACAGATCGACCGGATCATTGCAGCCTTTGCCGCGCTACAGACGCCGGCCGCTGACTGCGACCCGATTAGATGACATCGATGGACCATGGATAAACTGAATATTATCGGTAACGGCCCGTTGCACGGCGAAATCAGCATATCCGGTGCCAAAAACGCCGCCTTACCGGTACTGGCATCGACACTGTTAAGCCCGGAACCCGTGACAGTGCAGAATGTCCCTCATTTACGCGACATTACCACCACACTGGAACTCATGGGCCGCTTTGGCACCCGTATCGAGCTCAGTGAAAACATGGACCTGGTCGCGGA
>JAUXDG010000116.1 GCA_030618475.1 Gammaproteobacteria bacterium
GATGGGTGCCACCTGAATGAATGGATGGAGGAACGGGACTATGAAACGCATCCTGAGCACGTTGACATCGGCTGCCGTGGCGGCTGTTCTGCTGTCGCCACTGGCAAATGCCACCAACGGGTATTTCAAAATCGGCGGCGGCGCAAAGAACAAGGGCCTGGCGGGTGCCGGTATCGCCTACGGCCAGGACGCGCTGGCGGGTGCCACCAATCCGGCCACCTTGGCCGGCATCGGCACGCGTATAGATGGCGGACTCGAGATTTTCAAGCCCAAGCGCCGGGGCGTGGTGGATGCGACACGGATCGGTGGCGCCAGGTCTGAGGAAAAGAGCCGTTCGAACACCTATTTGATACCCCAGTTCGGCACGGCCAAGGTTGTCAATGACAAAATCACCCTGGGTCTGGCGGTCACCGCCAACGGCGGTATGAACACCCGCTACGGTGATGCCGATGCCGGCAACGGCAATATCTATACGGATGCGTTTGCACCGGCAATCGGTTTTACGTCATCTTTTCCGGGAGGACCATCGGGTTTCGCTGGTTTGCTGGAAAGTCAGGGCGTGCCGGCATCGGCCATCGATCCCAATTTGATTGCTTTGGGTATGAATCCCAATATTACCCCCGCCCTGGGTATTAACCTGGCCCAGGCGCTGATTACGCCGACCATCACCTACAAGTTCAACGACAATCACGCTGTCGGTTTCGGGCCGGTGATCGGCTGGCAGCGTTTCCGTGCCTATGGTCTCGGCCTGTTCCAGGCGTTTTCCGACAGACCCGACAAGGTCACCAACAACGGCAATGACAATTCCGTGGGTTATGGCGCACGTATCGGTTACCAGGGCACCTTCTTCGACATGTTTTCTGTCGGCGCCGTTGCGACCTCGAAAATCTACATGGATAAGTTCGATGACTACGCCGGACTGTTTGCAGAGCAGGGTGATTTCGATATCCCGGCCACCTTCGGTGGCGGTCTCGCTATCCATTTCACGCCCAGGCTGACGGTTGCGGCCGATGTGTCGCGTATTATGTACAGCGATGTAGACTCGATGTCCAACAAGGGTCCAACCGCGGATGAGTTCTTTGCCGCATTTGCTAATGCGCTGATTACAGGAAACGGATCATTGTTGCCGAACGCGCTCGGCAAGAATGACGGCTGGGGTTTCGGTTGGGACGATATATGGGTGTACAAGATCGGTGTCGACTATGCCTATAGCAACAAGTGGACCTTCCGCACCGGCTTCAACTATGCCGAAGTTCCCTTCGATGACGACCAGGCGCTGTTTAACGTGCTGGCCCCGGCGGTGGTGGAAAAACATGTCACGGCGGGTTTCACCTACAGCCCGGGCCAGAACAGCGAGATTACCGTCGCCTATATGCACGCCTTCAGAAATAATATCGATAATACCTATACGGGGAGCGGGAACTTTACCGGCTTCAGTTACGGTGCCAAGAACGACATGTACCAGAACTCCATTGAAGCCAGTTACGCCTGGAAGTTCTGACTGGTTGCCAGGCGAACAAGGCGCGATAGTGGAGGGACGGGGCGCCAACAGGCGCCCCTTTTCTTTTGTTGATTATTTACTGTCGTATTTTAAAGGACTATTGACTAGAATTCGTTGCAGGCCGATGCCAACGGCGAGGAGAGGGGGATAGCTATGGTTAAACGAATGATTTCTGCGCTTATGCTGCTGGGGGTGATGTTGCTGCCCTATGCAGGCGGCGTGCAGGCAGAGGACCACTTCAAGCCTTTTGTGCTGGCATCCAGGGGTGCCGGTGATTTCGATACCAGGGTTCAGGAAACCAGGGATGCGCTGATCGGCGCCGGGTTCGAAATTGTCGGCGAATACACGCCTTATGCAGATACTTTCGTGGATAACGCGCGCGTCATCATCGTCACTAACGATGAACTGAAAACAGTAGCGGGAAAGACAGCGCGCGGTGGTTTTGCCGCGCCCTGGCGTGTCGCTGTGACAAAAACGGGTGACGAAGTTCAGGTGGCTTATGTGAACCCGATTTACATCGCCTATGGGTACCGGTTGGAGTCCGATCTGAATGGTGTTTCGGAAGGACTCAAGCGGGCATTGGGTGCCGAGCAAACCTTTGGTTCGGAAAAGGGGCTGACAGAACGCAAGCTGCGCAAGTATCGCTATACCTTTGGTATGGAGTACTTTGATGATGTTTATAGACTGGCCGAATACGGTAGCCACAAGGAGGCGGTGACGGCCATCGAAAAGAACCTGGCGGAAAGGCGAGGTGGTGTCACCAAGGTGTATCGCCTGGATCTCGGCAACGACGTGACAGTATTCGGCGTGGCGCGCAAGACACCGCCGGATGGTGATGAGCACATGGATGAGGCCTGGATCATGGAGAATGTTGATTTCAAGGAAATCAAGGGTACGGCTTATTTGCCCTATGAAATTCTGGTGGACGGGGGCGACGTCGTTGCTTTGCACATGCGTTTCCGTATGGCCTTGCATAATCCGGATCTGAAAATGATGGGTAAAAACAGCTTTATGCAGATTATGCCCAGTCCCAAGGCCAACGAAACGGCGCTCAAGGCTGCCGCCGGAGGCCAGTAGGCTGGATGGCTGCAGCGATGGCCCCCCGTTATGAACAACAACCTTGAAGTGTGGCAGACCGTTCCGCCGAAGTTACCCGGCAGACTGCCCCGGCGAATGACGAGTTCACCTGCCTGGCCCTTTTTATGTCCACTTATCCCGTTCGGGAGGGGTGCATGCAAAAGAGCTAATATTCCTGTATGGTTGCCCACCTGATCAAATATTTTTATTGGCGCTAAAAAATTCTAAGAGGGTGCGATTCGCGCGCTCTTGGACACAAAGGGTTCGTTATTATGGCAGATCGGAGATTACAGGTTTTCCATACGGTCGCGCGTCTATTGAGTTTTACCAAGGCGGCTGAAGCGCTGCATATGACGCAGCCGGCTGTCACATTTCAGGTTCGCCAGCTCGAAGAACAATTTAATACCCGACTTTTTGACCGGACGCATAACCGTATCAGTCTTACTGAAGCGGGTAAGCGTGTTTACGAGTATGCCCACAGCATTTTCGAACTGTACTCGGAAATGGAGAACGCGGTTCGTGAGATGACTGGTGATATCAGCGGTATACTGATGATTGGGGCAAGTACCACGATTGCAGAATATATGTTGCCTGCATTACTGGGGGATTTCAAAAAGAAATACCCGGACGTCAATGTTCAGCTCAAAGTCTCGAATTCCGATGGCATCGTTCACATGGTGGAAAATAATGTGATCGACCTCGGTGTCGTAGAGTCACCGGTGATGAACAAGAATCTGGTTGTCGAAGTCTGCCGTATGGACCAGCTGGTTGGCGTGGTGTCGCCTCAGCATCCACTGGCGAATCAGGAGTCGGTGAGAATAGAGAACCTGCTCGAATACCCTTATATCTGCCGCGAGGAAGGTTCGGGTACCCGTGAAGTCATCGCCGATTATATGAATGAACTGGGTGTCAATCCCAACCAGATTCATCTGACCATGGAACTGGGTAGTCCAGAGTCAATCAAGGGGGCCGTTGAGGCCGGTATGGGTGTGTCGATTATTTCATTGGCGACCGTTCAGAAAGAATTGAAGCTGAGCACTCTGGTCGCGCTGACCATGGAGCCGGTGCTGGAACGTCCTTTCGCTTTTGTTCATCAGAAACAGAAATTCCGTCATCGCGCCATGGATGAATTACTCGAGTTCGCACGAAGTTACTGCAAATCACATCCCGAAGTTGTATAAACGGGAGTTATGGGTCAGAAGCAGCAAGAAAAAGTAATTGGCGTTTTTGAAAGGTTATCACCTGCCGATCAGTCGTCAGTTCTCAGCTTTGCCGAGTTTCTGCTGAGCCGTGCGGCTACAGTGGCTCCTGCTTTAGCATCTGCTGTAGCCGTCGAAATGCCTGAGCCGGAGCTGGGCCCGCGGCCGCAGGATGAGAAGGTTGTTGCTGCCATTAAACGTCTGTCCAAAGCCTATTACATGCTGGATAAGAGCAAGATGCTGGGCGTGACGTCGGATCTTGTGACTCAGCATATCCTGCAGGGGCGCGAAGCCATGGAGGTCATCGATGAGCTTGAACAGGTTTTTGCAGATCATTACCGGCAATTAAAACAGGGCGACGGTGAATAATGGACATTCTCCGCCAATGGTTCCAGCGTTTCTCCGCAGACCCACAGGCCGTCATTCTTGTGCTGGTGCTGCTGGTGGGGTTTGTGGTGGTGCTGACCATGGGCAAGATGCTGGGACCGGTACTGGCTGCACTTGTTTTGGCCTATCTTCTGGAGGGCCTGGTGAATGCCCTGCAGAAATACGGTATACCCAGACTCGCTGCGGTCATTCTGGTCTTTATCATCTTCATGGTATTCCTGATGTTTTCATTGCTGGGCTTGTTTCCGCGCCTGTCATACCAGCTGACCCAGCTGGTTCATCAGTTGCCCAGCATCGTAAGCAAGGGCCATGATGCCCTTATGCGTCTGCCTGAACGTTACCCGGAACTGATCAGTGAAGCGCAGATCAATGATGTGATTAATGCCATCCGCGCCGAACTGGCGGGACTCGGGCAGCGTGTGGTTTCGATGTCTGTTGCATCCGTGGTTGGTGTCATCACCCTGATGGTTTATGTGATTCTGGTGCCAGTGCTGATCTTTTTCTTTCTCAAGGACAAAATGCGCATTATTCACTGGATGACAGCTTACCTGCCGCGTGACCGTGCGTTAACAAAACGCGTTTGGAGTGAAGTGAACGCCCAGATTGCCAATTATGTGCGTGGCAAGGTCTGGGAGATTCTGATTGTAGGTTCCGTTAGTTATATCACTTTCGTGATGATGGATTTACAGTACTCGGTTTTGCTGGCAACGCTGGTCGGCTTGTCTGTGGTGATCCCTTATATCGGTGCGGCCGCGGTGACTCTGCCAATTGCCGCGATCGCATTCTTCCAGTGGGGGTGGAGTGTGGATTTCTGGTACCTGCTGATCGCCTACGGCGTGATACAGGCGCTGGATGGCAATGTGCTGGTGCCACTGTTGTTCTCTGAGGTTGTGAATCTGCACCCGGTCGCAATCATTATTGCCATACTGGTATTTGGCGGGCTGTGGGGGTTGTGGGGCGTGTTCTTCGCGATCCCGCTGGCCACCCTGGTGCAGGCGGTGCTCAAAGCCTGGCCTGGAAGAGGGCAGCAGCTAGCGGTGCAGGAAACGGTCTCAAATTAAACGCGTCACAAAACCTCTGAAGCATGGTCAGCCAGGCGTGAACGTTCTCCGCGGGTCAGCATGATATGGCCACTGTGCGCCCAGCTTTTGAAACGATCGACAACGTAAGTCAGCCCTGAGCTGGTTTCGGTAATATACGGCGTATCGATCTGTGCCACATTGCCCAGGCAGATAACTTTGGTTCCGGGGCCGGCGCGCGTCACCAGGGTCTTCATTTGCTTGGGCGAGAGATTCTGTGCCTCGTCCAGGATCAGGTACTTGTTCAGGAAAGTGCGGCCGCGCATGAAGTTCATGGAACGGATTTTAATGCGGTTGCTGAGCAGATCGTTGGTAGCCGCACGACCCCAGTCGCCGCCAACATCGGAGTGGGTGAGGACCTCCAGATTATCCATCAGGGCGCCCATCCAGGGCGTCATCTTTTCCTCTTCTGTGCCCGGCAGAAAGCCGATATCCTCTCCAACCGGCACAGTGACGCGCGTCATGATGATTTCCTTGTAACGGTTTTCTTCCAGCGTCTGGGTGAGGCCTGCGGCCAGCGCCAGCAGGGTCTTGCCCGTGCCTGCAGTGCCCACCAGGCTGACAAAATCCACCTCCGGGTCCATCAACAGATTGAGCGCAAAGTTCTGCTCGCGGTTACGGGCGCTGATACCCCAGACGGTGTGTTTTGAACCCCGGTAATCGATCGCTGTTTCCAGTACTGCGCTATCACCTTCCAGTTCACGGACCAGTGCCTCGAAGCCCTGCTCTTCGGGCAGGTAAACGCACTCGTTGGTGCTCCAGGATTCGACCAGCGGGCCACTGACGCGATAGTAGTTGCGACCATCCTTCTGCCAGGATTCCAGTGTATCGCCGTGTGCCTGCCAGAATTCCCCGGGCAACTCGCTGCTGCCGGAAAACAGCAGATTGACGTCTTCGAGCACCCGGTCATTGTAATAGTCTTCAGCATGAATACCGAGTACAGCCGCCTTGATACGCAGATTGATGTCTTTGGAAACCAGCGTAACCGTGACGTCAGGATGTTCATTCTGCAGGGCAAGCGCGGTGCCGAGGATATTGTTATCCGGCTTGTTAGCCGCCAAGGCGTCCGGCAGGGCAGCAGTCAGCATGTGGGTCTGAAAGAACAGCCGTCCGAATTCTTCCGTATCCAGGTCTTCAAGCAGGCCGCGGTCGTTGAGAGGAATACCCTGTTCAATTTCATCGACACCGATATCGCGCATCAGTTCATCGAGGAAACGACTGACCTGGCGCACGTTGCGGGCGACTTCGGAAATACCTTTCTTGCCGGCATCCATTTCCTCGAGTACTACCATGGGCAGGTAAACATCGTGTTCCTGGAAGCGGAACAAGGCGGTGGGGTCGTGCATCAGCACGTTGGTGTCAAGGATGAAGAGTCGTTTGGAGGATATGTCGGCCTGGATCATCTTGGAGGCGGCAAGGTTGCTGTTTTCATTGTGTTAACCGGCCCTAAGCACGATTGAGCTCACGTACCGCTGCAAGGATTTCTTCGACATGCCCGTCGACTTTCACCTTGCGCCACTGCTTGCGCAGCTTTCCATGGCTATCGATCAAAAACGTGCTGCGTTCAATGCCCATGACTTTGCGGCCGTACATGTTTTTTTCTTTGATGACATCAAACAGCGTACACAGCGCTTCGTCCTGATCGGACAGCAGGTCAAATGGAAATTCCTGTTTGGCTTTGAAATTTTCGTGTGATTTGAGACTGTCTCGAGAAACACCGACGACTATGGTTTTGTTGCGCTTGAACTTGCTGTAGTTGTCGCGGAAGTCCTGGCCTTCCCGGGTACAGCCTGAAGTGTTGTCCTTGGGGTAAAAATACACCACCAGGTTTTTGTCTTTGTAATCCGAAAGCTTGAAGGTTTTTTCGCCGGTGGAAGCCGCTTTGAAGTCGGCAACCTTTTTACCCAGTTGTACTTTACTCATGCCGTTTAGCCTTTAAGCGGTTCAATCACTGCATCCAGGTTCAGACGGTCACAGAAATCCAGGAATTCTTCCCGTAAACTGGCGATATGCGTATCTGCCGGTACGTCCAGGGAGATGTGTACCGAGAACATCGGCGTCCCGGTGTGCGCCGCGGAATAACTGGAGGTGCTCAGATCCTGTATGTTGATACTGCGCTGGGAAAAGAAGTTTGCCAGGTTATGCACAATACCGGGGTGGTCCAGGGCCACAACATCCACGGCGTAGGGCAGGAATGCACCGCTGCGCTGCTTTTTTTCGGTACGTTTTACACTGAGCGTCATACCGAGTTTTGTCTGAATCTGCTCCAGCTGGTCTTCCAGTTTGGCCAGATTATTCCAGTTTCCGGACACCAGCAGCAGCACCGCAAACTCGCCACCCAGGACCATCATGCGGCTGTCGGCGATGTTGCAGTCATTATCCGTTACCCAGCCCGACAGTCCATCGACCAGCCCGGGCCGATCATTGCCTACGGCTGCAATTACCAGTTGGTTGCTCATGCCTGCGAGACTACCACTATTCAGGATTCGCGGCACGCAATTGTCTGGCAGCGTCCTCGGGGCTGATGGTGCTGACGAACAGGCCGGAACCCAGTTCAAATCCGGTGGGTATGCTGGTTCGCGGACAGATTTCCAGGTGCCAGTGGTAGCTGTCGCTGCAATCGGAAAACTCGTTGTTGTGCGGGATCGAGTGCAGGAAGTAGTTGTACTGGGCGCCGCCGATTACCGCATCCAGACGTCCCATGGTGCGTTTCAGTACGCCGGCAAAATCCCGTCGCTCAGCGTCACTGATTTCCAGGAAATCACTCTGATGTTGCAGGGGCAGGATGTGCACCTCCCATTCATAGCGGCTGGC
>JAUXDG010000074.1 GCA_030618475.1 Gammaproteobacteria bacterium
CAACAGCAGAAAAAACACAGCGACCTGCTGTTCCGGCGGCAGGGTTTCATGGAGCAGGGTGGGGTAGTCGAAGACCAGGCCAGCCGGCACGCCCGTTCCGCTCAGGCTGGCGTGGTTGAATGCCAGCAGCAGAAAGCCGAACAGCAACGGTACACCGCCCGCCAGCATCATCAGGGTGTACTTCACTGCGGCGTAACGCCGCTGCGGGCCGACGCCCCACAGGCTGATCAGGAAAAAGGTCGGGATCAGGGTCAGTTCCCAGAACAGGAAGAACAGCATCGTATCCAGGGCGCAGAAGATGCCCAGTGTCGCGCTCTCCAGGATCAGCAGCAGCGTGTAGTACAGACGTGGCAGCGTGCGCACACTCGACCAGGAGGCCAGCAGGGCCGCGATGAAGAGTAATACGGTAAAGGGCAGGAACAGCACGGAGATTCCATCGATACCGATGAGATACTCGATATGCAGGGTCGGAATCCACGCATGTTGTTCGACGAACTGGAAGCCACCCGCCTTGTGGTCGAAATCCGCAACTACCGCCAGCGACAACACCAGGTCGACCAGCGCCGTCAACAGTGCGATCCAGCGGGCATGGCGCGGGTCGGGAGTGAGCCAGATGAGTGACGCCCCGATCGGCAGGGTAATGATCAACAGACTCAGCAGTGGGAAACCGGATTCAGCCATGGTTAATATCGCCTGGTATCAATGTGGCATCAGTTCCATGGTGCCGGTGTGGATATGCTGGTACTGGCTGCTCAGGCCCTCGAATGAGTGCTCGATGAGCTGCAGCCAGGGTTCGGAATAGAAGCCCGTGCCCAGCAGGATGAGGATCATCATGATGGCGATGGTGCGTTCCATGCCGGTGGCGGGATCAATGTGATGTTTCTGTGTCGACTCGTCGAGCGGCGCCAGGAAGGCGCGCTGAAAGGCCCACAGCAGAAACGCAGCCGCCGCGACATTGCCCAGTGCTGCTGCGATCGTCGTCAGTGCGCCGAACTCCTGGATCGCCGCTTCCAGCACCAGGTGCGCAGCATCGAAACCCGGCGTGCCCGGCATGCCGATGATGGACAGTCCGGCAATCAGGAATGCCACGCCGATCACCGGCAGAGAATCGAACAGGCCACCGAGGCGCGACAGGGTCAGGGTGCGCGTGCGGCGGTAGACGACGCTCGACATGAACAGCAGGCCGGCGGTGGCGAGACCGAAATTAACCGACAGCATGAGACTGCCCTGAAAGGCCTCGGTGCTGAGGGTGAACAGGCCGATGATCAGCAAGCTGGTGTGGCTGACCACGGCGAAGGCCAGCAAACGGCGCAGGTTGGTCTGCATCAGCGCCAGGATGGCGGCGTAGAAGATACCGGCGAGTGCGAATGCAACCACCCAGACATGCCACTGCATCACGGCATCGGGCAGCAGAGGAAACACAAAGCGCAGCAGTCCGTAGATCCCCACCTTGAGACCGAGCAGGAAAACCCCGGCCACGGCTACGGTGCCGTGTTCGGCAATCGATGGCAGCCAGCCGTGCAGGGGAAATACCGGTATGCGGATACCCAGGCCGTAGAACAGCAGAAAGAAGATCACCGTCTGGATCGCGCCGGGTATCGGTACGCCGGCAAGCCGGTGCAGGTCGAAATTCCATTGGCCGTCGTTGGCCACGGCGTAATTCCAGCCCAGCATGACGAGACCGGCGCCCAGCAACAACAGGCCGGTGGCCATGAACTGCAGGTAACGCTGTAAGGCCATTTCTTCATGCGGCGCGTTCGACCAGCCCTTCAGCAGGTAAGCGACCAGATTGAGCTGGACGGCGGACAGCAGCGTGAACCAGAGCAGGTCCTGGGTAGCGAACAGGCTCTGCAGAGAAGCTTCCACGGCGAAAACGATCGCCAGGTAGCGGTCCAGTCCGGGCAGATGCCGTGCCTGTGTATAGAGCACTACCATCAGCGACAGCAGCGCGGTGAGCAACATGAACAGTACCGTCATGCCATCGGCTGCCACGTGATAACCGAGAATGGGCAGCAGTGGAAGGTATTCGCCCAACTGCATGGCCGCCTGCGTGGAATCAAAGTGACGGTACAGATCCACGGCCAGCAACAGTTCCACGACTGCGAATCCGGCGGCGATCAGTGACAGCCGCTTGCGTTTGCGCACGATCATTATCAGCAGCATGGCAAGCAGCGGCAGTAATTGCAGCGCCGCCAGGATCGGGTAAGCGGACTGCGATGTCCAATGCAGCTCGGTTATTTCCATGTCACAGTATCACGATGAAGGTGATCAGTATCAGCAGGAACAGATAGCGAGGCTGGCTGAGCAGAAGCTCGACCTTTTCCAGGTTCCTGCCGAGGCGTTGTATTAAATTGAAAATGCCCTCGTCGCCGCCTTTGAGTACCAGGTGTTCCTCAAACCATTGCAGCAGTACGGCGACGCCCTCCATCAGACGGCCTGCCACGCCTCTGCCACGGCCGACATCGCCGCTGTCGCCGACCACACGGCCGGCTTCGCCGACTTTGAATTGCTCCCACTGTGCCAGTGAAGACACTGCACTGGCTGAGCCGGGCAGGCCGACCAGCC
This sequence comes from Gammaproteobacteria bacterium, assembly GCA_030618475.1. Taxonomy (GTDB): domain Bacteria; phylum Pseudomonadota; class Gammaproteobacteria; order DSM-19610; family DSM-19610; genus Thiogranum. Next base: position 2,566 of record JAUXDG010000074.1, read on the forward strand.
GGTTGACCACCTGCTGGTCGAAGGACTGTATATCGCGTGCCAGGTAGCGGACCGGCTTGATCAGCAGCCAGTTGGCGATATTATCGAGCCAGAAGCGCTGCAGGCTGGCGGTATACAGCCAGCGTCTGTGTTGCAGCCAGCGCGGTACCGGCCGATTGGAACGGCCCATGAGGTGCATCAGTCCTGGCGCGCTCAGGAACTGGTAGGCGCGCCAGGCTGCGTGTGCCGCCAGATGCCAGGCCGCGAAGCTGAACCAGCCGAGACCGCACTCCAGAAACATCAGCCCCACCTGCCCGGTGGTGGAGAAGATCAGAGCGCTCTTGGTGTCAGTCTGTACCAGGCCGGCAAGCAATCCATACAGTGCAGTGATGGCGCCGAGCACGGCCAGCAACAGCATCAGTTCCGGTATCAGTTCGAACAGCGGGGCCAGCCTGATGATCAGATAGACGCCGGCATGCACCATCAGTGCACCATAGAAGATGGCGCTGGACGGTGTCGGACCTTCCAGCGCCCGCGCGATCCAGGGTGCGAAAGGTACCTGGGCGGATTTGACCAGTGCCGCCAGCAGGAAACACGACAGGATCAATCCGACCTTGAGTGTCTCCAGGACACCGCCGCAGGCGAGGATGTCGGGCCACTCGACACTGCCCAGCCAGAACAGCGACAACACAATGGCGATGATGAAGCTGGCATCACCGATGCGGTTTGTGACGAAGGCGCGGGTGGCATTGGCGGTGGCGGTGGGGCGGTCAAAGGCGTAGGCGATCAACAGATAGGAGCTGACGCCCGCCAGTTCCCAGCCGATAAAGGTGAGCATGGCGCTGCCGGCCATCACCAGCAGCAGCATGGCGCCCATGAACAGGCTCAGGATCATGAAGAAACGCTGAAAGCCGTCTTCACGGTGCATGTAGTTTACCGAAAAACGCAGCGTCAACAGTGACAGCAGCGCCACCAGGGTGGCCATCGACAGACCGAGTGTGTCCAGCGTGAAGCTGATGCGGATTTCATAGACACCGCTGCTCAGCCAGGAACCGAAGGCGATCTGTCCCGGCGCACCCCTGACCAGGGCCAGCAGGTCAATGACGAGTATCAGCAGCAGGGACAGTGTGGCCGCGGCTATGGCGATGCGGCTGGTTGATTTCTCCAGGGCCTCGCCACGGTTGCCGGCGATGACATAGACTACCCCAATCCAGGCAGCGGCCAGCATCGGCAGGACAGGGATCAGCCAGGCGAGTTCAACCATCGGTGGCCACCGTTTCGATGAGTGCCGGGGTCAGTGGCAGCGTATGGCCGCTGTACCACTCGGCTGAGCGGGCCACTATCGGCAGCGCGGTGATATTTCCGCGCCAGGGTTCGAAGCCTTTGCCGGGTGTGAAAACCTGAATGCTGTCACTGTCCGGGTCTTTCGCGCTGAGCAGCAACCAGCCGTTGCCGATCAGTTCCTGCAAGGCTGGCTGGCGTTGGTAGATGCGGGCGAGCACTTCAGTCTTTGCCTCGACGACGACCTGCAGGCGCATGGCTTCGTGGATTTCTATCATTTGTTTTGGCAGGCCGGTGCGCAGGTCGGAGCCGGCACCCTCCATGACGCCAAACAGGCCGGTGACATTGTGGGTGATCTTGGAACCACATCCGTAGCGCTCGTTGTTGGCGGTGGAGAAGTAGTACTCGAGGTTGATGCCTGCGCCCACCGGTCCGACGGCGAGCAGTATGGCTTCCAGCACGTCGCCCTCCGGATCCTGGCTCGGGTCATAGGAGATCAGGAATACCCGCCGGTCGAAAAAGGCGCCCTGACTGACCGAACGCCGGCCGATGATGGCCGCGGCGTTGGTGGCGTGTCCGAGTTCAGGGCGGGCCTGGCTGAAGTCTTTGGCGCGTCCGAGCATATGTTGCAGCGCCCGTTGCGGGCTTGGATTCCGCGGCGCCGAGGCCAGCCGGCGGGCACGTTCGTGCGCGGAGCCCAGGGTGGCGATGGCGAGATCGTTGCTGAGTGTTTCAAAGTACTCTTGTGATGCTGGTGGCAGCCGGTCCAGGTCGTACCAGCTGATGTCCTCGCTGCAGGTGTCGTGCTCGGCGCCGACGAACCAGGTGTCATCGGGGATGTTGCAGCCACGCGACCTGAGTAATGCGCGGACCTCGGGGCGGTTGGCCATGGCCGCGAACACGCGTGCATTCGGACCGCCGTGACGGCCGCTGCAGGCACCGCAGTCATAGGCCGCCAGGTGCGGGTTGTTCTGGCTGCTGGAGCCGTGGCCCATGAGGACGACCAGTGGTGCGAAGCCTTTCTGCAGTCCAATGGCGCGCAGGAAGCCGAACACCCGGTCGGCCTGTTCCAGGTCGGTGAAACCGGGACGCGGTTGTTGCGGTGTCGCCGGCCTGTCTTCGCTGGCGTTGATATCGACCCGGGTCGGTACCACGCGTTCGAAGCCGATACGCAGCCGGTCCGAGAGTTGCCCGACTTGGCGTGGTGCCAGCAGCTTGGCCGTCAGCGCCGCCAGCGCGCCCGGTGCGGCGAGCAGGATCAGCAGGGTCGAGCGTAACAGATTGCGGCGTGTTTCCTGGTAAAGCAGGTCACTGAGGTGTTGACGCAGGCGGCGACGCCTGTGGTGCTGTCCGGCCAGTGTCTGCTGAGCGGATTGCGGTGTCTCGCGCACCTCGTGTGACGGTGTGACCACCACCGGGCAGAGCGGCGTCACTTTGCTATCGTCGAGTCCGCGCCAGTTAATGGATACGCCGAAAAAACCGGCGGCGCCCAGCGTCTCGATGTGCGGGTTGTGTTCTTCAAGATGGCGGCGGAAGCCTTCTTCGCGGTCATCCATGCAGAACACCACCTGCCCGTCGGGACGTGTATCGCGCGTCTTCCAGCGGCCACGTCCCTGGTTGTTGACCAGGGCATTGAACAATTGTTCACGGTAGTGAAATTCATAGGCCTGCAGCCAGATAAAGCCTGTGCGTTCGGGGTCAAGTACGTTGATGCAGGCGAAAATACGCTCGATGGCGCTGCCTTCCAGGTCACGAATGTCGGTGCCGCATACCCCGAGGTGCTGCGCCAGTCGGAACAGGCGCCAGGCACTGCGGTAGACGCTGTAACCCGCCGGGTGGTCAGACGCCGGACTCTGGCGCCAGGTCCAGATCATGTGTGCCAGGTGTCGCCACTGCCCCTCGTCGGTGTTGCACAGAGGGGAGCAGTTGAGCAGGCCTTGCGCCAGCGTAACCAGGTATTCCGGCAGGTGCGAGTTGTAGACGGTGTAACGCACCAGAAATTCGGCCTGGTGGTGCCGGAAATACCAGCGGATGACGTCGAAGCTGGCCTCGATGTTCCAGCGCTGGCGGCACAGACGCTGGGCGACCAGGCGTTCCAGTACCAGCCTTACCGCCAGGTAGTCCAGCATATCGACCTTGACCTGCGCCAGCCCTTCGTAGCCCGGGCGCTTGTGCCGCCACAGGAACATGCCCGACCAGCCGGGCAGTTCCAGCGCCAGGCGTTGCAGATAGGGCGCCCATTTTTCCTCGGCCAGGCCCAGCCACTTGAGTTCGATGACAATGGTATCCAGGGGATTGTCCGGCAGCGCTTCGATACTGTCCTGCCAGTCCGGCAGTTCCTCGAACACCCAAGCCATGTCCAGCGCAGCGCTGGCCCGCCAGACTGCATAGAAACCGCAGTCCCGGTCCGGGGCGTTCCATGCGGCCTGACCCTGGTCCAGAAAGGAGCCGATATGGCGGACCAGTTGTGGCCGCATGGCATCCATCAGGTCGATACCGGTGAGGGCCTTTAGCAGTCCTGACAAGGTGAGTTCATGGCCCAGGCGCCCGAACATCGTCTCCATCGATGTATCGGCTTCGCGGTCGATAAGGCGGTCCATCACCAGCGGGATCGTAGCACTGCGCTCTTCCTCGCTGATGACGCTGGAGAGCATCTTCTCCGCCTGCTCCGGGCTCATGTCCAGCAATTCCTCGGGATGCAGAATGTAGTGATCCAGGCCGAGGGCGTGCAGACAGGCGGTCCATAGGTCATCGATGGCCTCGGCCTCGGTGGTCAGTCCATGCCTGGCGGCAGCGGCGAGCAGGCGGCTGCGGCTGGCCTCGCTGATATCCGGCTGAAAAGCGCATAGTGCATTACGCTCTTCGATCTGCCAGTTGAGCTGGCAGCCGGTCACGGGCTTGATGGGGTGCGTCAGCGCAGCAATCAGTATATCGCCACCCTGGACCTGCCCGGCGTCGGCAGTAAAGATGACTTCTCCGCTATCGAGTTCAGGATCATCGCTCAGGATCCTTTCCAGGTCCTCCCGCGTGATGCGCCCCTCCTGATAGTTACGCCGGAACTGCTCTTCCGGCAGGTAACCGTAGGCGCCGGTGACTCTGTGTGCCGCTTCCAGCGCCTGTGCAAAGGGCAGGTGCTGGAAGCCATGCAACGTGTTGTGGTGGACGAAGTCCTTGATCGCCGCCTGACCGGGAAGCACGTGCTCGAAGTGCTCGATGATCTGAAGCAGGTGTGCGCGAAGTTCGACAGGCGTGGTGGGAATTGATTCAGACATTCAACAATCCCCTACAGCCCCGCGAAGTTGGCGCTCAACTGCCTGATAGAAGCAGCCATGAGTTCCAGTGCCGGTCGCGGTGCGATGCCCAGCAGGATGATGGCTGTGGCGAGCACACCGGCTGCGGTCAGTTCCGTGGCCCGCAGATCCTGTATATCCCGCATTCGGGGGCGTACCGGTCCGGTGAACAGGCGCCCTATGGTGCGCACCGAATAGGCCGCACTGATCAGCATGCCAACACTGACCAGCAGCATCAGCCAGCCCCAGCGTTCGAAACCGCCGATGATAGCGTGCAGCTCGGCAATGAAACCGGCCGTGCCCGGGATGCCCATGCCGGCCAGCAGTGCCAGAGAGGTGAAGAACGCAAAACGCGGCGTCACCTGCATCAGTGAGCTGTAGTCGTTCACGTCGCGGGTGTGAGTGCGCTCATAGAGCAGGCCGATGAGCAGAAACAGGGCGCCCGCTACCAGTCCGTGGGCGACCATCTGCATCACCGCACCGGTGAGTCCGGCGATGTTGAACGCGGCGATGCCAAGCAGCACTATACCCATATGGCTGACGGAGGAATAAGCGATCATTGCCTTGAGATCGCTCTGCCGCCAGGCCAGCAGACCGCCATAGATCAGACTGAACAGGGCCAGCCCGGCCAGCAGCGGTTGCAGGGCTGCGATCGCCTCCGGCAGCATGGTCGCTGCGCGAATCAGACCGTACGAGCCCATCTTCAGCAGTACGCCGGAGAGCAGAATGGAAATCGGGCTGGGCGCCTCTACGTGTGCCAGCGGCAGCCAGCCATGGATGGGGAATATCGACATTTTGACCCCGAAGCCGATCAGAAAGCCGAAAAAGATCAGCACCTGGGTATGTTCCGGTAGCGTTCGGGCACCGTCTCCCATGCTGGCCATGGCGAAGGAGTGCGCGGGTGTGACATCGAAGAGTACCAGCAGACTGATCAGCATGAACACCGAGCCGCCCATGGTATAGAGCACAAAATTGAGTGCGGCCTGGTGCCGGCGCCGTCCACCCCAGCGGTCGATCAGAAAGAACAGCGGGATGAGCGTCAGTTCCCAGAGCAGGTAGAACAGAGTCCAGTCCTGGGCCATGAAGACACCGAGCATGGCGCTCTCCAGCATCAGCACCAGGACAAAATACCATTTCACTCGCTCGCGAATACTGCGCGATGCCAGCAGGGTGATGAAACACAGTAATGTCGCCAGCAGGACCATCGGCAATGAAAAGCCGTCCAGACCGAGAGCGTAGGAAGTCCCCAGGCGCGGATTCCAGGGGACTTGCTCGAAGAATTGCAGCCCTGCCACGCCTGTGTCGAACATCGACAGCAGACCCCAGGACAGCAACATTGCCGCGGCCGCTGCAGACAGGGCGACGGCACGGATTACGCGAATCTGTTGTCCGGGCAGCACAGAGATCAGCACAGCACCGATTGCCGGTAGCAATAACAGCAATGTCAGCAGAGGCATAACTCAGACCCTTGTTGCAGGAAGCAAATACGCGGTGCGGGGTAATCCAGGACGAACTGCGCGAGCACAATCCGGATGTTGAGCCGCAATACTGTTTAATCAAACAGTTCGGCTCGAACTGCGTAATCTAACATAATCTAGTGCATCTCGTCACTACTGTTGACCCATTCAGAGCGCCCCAAGAGGTCAGTGCAAGGCGCTGAATGGGTCAATAGTAGTGACGAGGTACACTGGTTATCGGTTCATCTGCATCCGGATTGGGCAGTTGTGACCGGACGGGGGGTTATCGTGGTTCGGTACGGTTCCTGCTGTGGTCTGAAATTGCGCTTGTGTTCAGGTATCGCTATACCTCTGCTGCGCCGGCGGTATAATTAAAACTCCATGTGTAAATATCCGGCGTGACGATGTTTTCAAGGAGTGCCAATCTACAGGCGGTGGTCGGTGACTTTCGCATTGACGACATGATGCGCTACAGTCTGTTTGTGCCGCGGCTTTACAATCTCTGCAAGTCACTGGGTTTCGAGGCAGGACATATCATGCCTTCCCGCGCCTTTTGCTCGGATGAGAATCAGGGCTATCCGATTATCCTGATTACCAAGCATTTCGGTACCTTCCCTTTCAATCATGGCAGGGTCGGTGGCATTGTTGCGACGGACCGCCACGGCCCGCATGCCCATCACGGCAAGGACCTGGTGATCATTCAGGCCAGTCACGTCGGTTATGATCCCGATACCAGGACCTTTGGCACCTACCGACGTATCCAGACGGCGGACGATGAATACACGGTGACCTGCGGCAAGATCGGTGCCGTGATTGAGTGGTACCAGGGTGAATACCGTTTCGCCCAGGAGAATATCCATCTGAGCAGGGAAGGTGACGACTGCCTGGTAACCATTGATAACCAGTTGCTGAATGAGGGTCGTAAGGAGGGGCTGTTTCTGAATCTGGATCGCATGGTCAAGTGTAGCGATGGCAATCCGGTACCGGTGCAGATTCATAGTACATCGCGCAGCTACCATGCCTGTTCCAGTTTCACCAAAGCGTTACCTGCGCAAGCCTGGCCGGACAACGAGCGCTTGAATATCGGGCGTCATCTCGGCCCCGAACTGTTCAGCTTTCGGCGTCTCATCGAGGGTGACATCGAGGGACGCAGTCACCTGGAACAGAATCTGATCAATCCCATGCCATGGATTTTGACCTCAGCCGAGCCGATGCTGGTTGCCGCCCAGGTCAATACCCAGGCGGAATTTGATCGTACCTTCCGCACCATCGCCAGGCAAAAGGAATATCAGAACAAGAAAATCCTGTTCATATCCTGTATCAACATCGATATCTCCCCCCGGGAAGGACAGCTGTTTCCGCTGACCAAGTGCATACCCTGGGCGACCCATATACAGGACGGGGCAGGGGGTTCCCGCACCCTTGAACAGGATGAAATCATTGGCCTGCTTAACGAGCAGAGCACGGAAAATCCGGACCAGATCGATCTGGAGGAGGCCATCCAGGAGATGGAGAAGGTCAAAGAAATCAGAATCGAGTTCTAGCCCGGATTTCTCACCACGTGCCCCAGGGCACCCTCTCTTGCTACGCAATTCACCTTGAAGGTCACGAAGGATTTCAAAGATAAAGGATTTCCGTGTGTATCCGACGTGCTTTCAGGTAACAACATGTTCCTGAAAAATCTTTCACGGACACGAGGTAACATGTTGTTCCTTTGTGACCTTCGCGTCCTTCGTGGTGAGAAAAGGGGGGTTAGTCCGTGTATTTACGCGGATACTCGTAAAGTGCCAGTCTGCCCGTGTCCTGGTATACCCCCCGCCAGTCATCGAGGTCAAACTCGATGACGGCAACGGCGCAGGTCGGCAGGTTGGCGATCGATTCACCACTCAGATAATTGCAGAGACCGGTCAGCCCGGGGTTGTGAGCGACCAGCGCGATGCTTGCATATTGATTGTCCAGTGAATGTACGCAGTCAAGCAATTCGTCCACGGAAGCGTCATACAGTTCATCCCGCTGCTGAATATCCTGCTCCGGGAAACCCTGTTTCCCGGCAATCAGGTGCGCCGTGGTGATCGCGCGCAATGCCGGGCTGGTGACGATCCGGTCGAAGACCAGACCACGCTTGCTGATAATCTTTCCCATCAGCGGCGCGTTTTTCATTCCACGCTTGTTCAGCGGCCGGTCGAAATCGCTGAGCGCCGGATTGTCCCAGCTCGACTTGGCGTGACGGATCAGGGTTAGCTGAAGCATCTTGGACTCCTGCAGTTTTCAAGGGGTCAAGTTTTCAAGGGGTCAGAGTACTTGAAATCCTCTCTAAATAATTTCTAGAGGATTTCAAGTACTCTGACCCCTTGAAAACCTGGTGGTTCTCTCGGTTGTCAGTTCCGCGCGCACCTGTTCCGCCGTGTGTATCGCTTCATCCAGTTCTGCGGCAAGACAATTGAAATGGCCCATTTTGCGGCCGACACGTGCCTGCTGTTTTCCATACAGGTGCAGCTTGGTTTGCGGATGGTTGAACAGCTGCCCCCAGGGTGGCGGTGTG
>JAUXDG010000047.1 GCA_030618475.1 Gammaproteobacteria bacterium
CAACCAGGACGGTTACTTTCTCGGCGCACTGGCGATCGAGATCGCCACTGGTGAACCGATTCTGATCGAGGCCAAGACGACGATCCTGGCAACCGGCGGTGTGGGGCAACTGTTCCGCACCAATACCAATGCGCTGGTGAATACCGGTGACGGTATGGCGATGGCACTGCGCACCGGCATACCGTTACAGGATATGGAATTTTTCCAGTTCCACCCCACCGGCATTGCCGGCAAGGGCATGCTGATTACCGAAGGTGCGCGCGGTGAGGGTGGCTACCTGTTAAACGGCGATGGCGAACGTTTCATGGAACGCTATGCGCCGAACGCCAGGGATCTTGCCAGCCGCGATGTCGTCAGCCGTTCCATCGCCACGGAAATACGCGAAGGGCGTGGTGCCGGGCCCGACAAGGACTATGTGTTGTTGAAGCTCGACCATCTGGGCGCCGACATCGTCAAGAAGCGGCTGCCGGGTATTCGCGATACGGTGATGACCTTCCTGCACATCGATCCCGCGGAAACGCCCATCCCGGTATATCCGACCCTGCATTACACCATGGGTGGCATCCCCACCAACCGTAATGGTCAGGTGGTGGTACCGCTTCAGCAGGGCGCCGAAGAGCCGGTGCCGGGCTTGTATGCCGTTGGCGAGTGCGCCTGCGTTTCGGTACACGGCGCCAACCGGCTGGGTGGCAATTCGTTACTGGACATCCTGGTGTTCGGCCGTGCCGCGGCTAACCACGTTATCGACCATCTAAAAGAGAATCGCTATCACCAGCAGATTCCGGATGACGCCGCTGACCCGGCGCTGCAACGCCTGGCACGATGGAACAGGCAGGGCAAGGGGGAATCGGTATCCCGCTTGCGCCAGGAACTGGCCAAAGCGATGGAAGACCATTGCAGCGTATTCCGTAACGAGGACGTGCTGCGGGAAGGTCAGAAAAAAGTCCTCGACCTGCGCGAGCGACTGCAGGATGCTTATATCGATGACCACAGCCAGGTCTTCAACACCGCTCGTATCGAAGCCATGGAACTGGAAAATCTCATGGAAATCGGCGTCGCGACCGTTACCTCTGCCCTGGCACGCAAAGAGAGCCGCGGTGCACACTCACGTATCGATTACCCGGATCGCGATGACCAGCACTGGTTGCGCCACAGTCTGTTCAGCCTGGATGGGGACAAGATGGATTACAAACCGGTACGCATGAAGCCGTTAACGGTGGAAACTTTTCCACCCAAAAAACGGACTTACTAGTATGAAGTTCTCAATCTATCGTTACGACCCGGATCAGGATGCCCGTCCCTACATGCAGGACTATGAAGTGCCGGACGATCAGATTGAGCCGGGCATGATGTTGCTGGATGCGCTGTTGCTGATCAAGGCCCAGGATGAAAGCCTGAGCTTCCGGCGTTCCTGCCAGGAAGGCGTGTGTGGCTCAGACGGTATGAATATCAACGGACGCAACGGACTGGCCTGCGTTACCCGCTTGTCCGAACTCGGGCATCCGATCGAAATCCGGCCATTACCCGGCATGCCGGTGATTCGCGATCTGGTGGTCGACCTTGCACAGTTCTATCAGCAGTACCGCACAGCAAAGCCGTATCTCATCAACGACGAGCCCTGTCCCGAGGTCGAACGCCTGCAGACACCGCAAGACCGGGAAAAGCTCGACGGCTTGTACGAATGTATTCTGTGCGCCTGCTGCTCAACGTCCTGCCCGTCATTCTGGTGGAACCCGGACAAATTCCTGGGGCCGGCCGCGCTGTTGCAATCCTGGCGCTTTCTGGCCGATAGCCGCGATCAGGCGACCGAAGAACGTCTGAATGACCTGGAAGGACCGTTTCGCCTGTTTCGCTGCCATACCATCATGAACTGTGTCGAAGCCTGCCCCAAGGGCCTGAACCCGGCCCGTGCCATCGGGCGCATCAAGGAATTGATGGTGAAAAATTCGCTGTGAGCGAACTGGCGCGCATGCGATGGAAATGCCGGCGTGGCATGCTGGAACTGGATTTGCTGTTAAGGGATTTCCTGGATAGCGGCTACCGGGACCTGGACGAAGCGGGTCAGCGGCTTTTTGACCGGATGCTGGATTATCCGGACGCCGTTTTACTGGAATGGTTGATGGGACGGATAAGGCCAACCGACAAGGATGTCGCACAAATCGTCGACAATATTCGATCAGCCACTGCTGGCTGAGCTGCAGCCTTCGCGACTTATGCTGCTCGCCCTGGGGGCGGTATATGCGCTGGCCGCGCTGGTGTGGCTGTGGGTGCCACTCTCCTGGCTGGCTCGTGTGGCGCTGTTCGGCCTGCTCGGCGGGCACTTCGTCTTTCTCTATCGACTGCATGTCAAACCGTTACAGCGCTGCGCGGTGCAGGCCCTGGGGTGGGACACTGTTCGCGGATGGCGGCTTCGCTGCCCTGGGGGTGAATGGTTACCGGCACAGCTGCTGACACCCGCATTGGTCAGTTATCGCCTGGTCGCCGTGCGTTTCCGGGTCGGCCGTTTCAGTACGCGAACTGTTGTCGTGGTAGCGGATCGGCTGGATGAGAACGATTTTCGCCGCTTGCGGGTGCGCCTGTTACAGTCCGCCGCTGATGGTTAAGAGCTTGTCGGACTAGTGAGCGATCTGCAGCTGCTGGTCCTGCAGCCATTGCTGCAGGGCGTCCGCGGGCAGCGGCGGGGAGATGTGAAAGCCCTGCGCCATATCGCATTTCCGCTGCTGCAACTGTGACAGGGTTTGCTGGTTTTCAACACCCTCCGCGATAACGCGGAGCCCCAGGTTGTGCGCCAGCTCAATGATGGAGTGGACGATGATGGCATCGTTCTTGTCTCCGCGCATATTAGTCACGAAGGACTTGTCGATTTTAAGCTCATTGACCGGCAGCATCTTAAGATAGCCCAGTGACGAAAAGCCCATACCAAAGTCATCGACAGCAAGATTGAGCCCCATTTTACCCAGCTGCATGAGTATTTTCCGCGCCCGTACCGGGTCGCTCATCATGGCGCTTTCGGTGATCTCAAGCGTGAGTTGCCCCCCAGGGACAGCATGTTTTTCCAGTATCCGCGCAATGGTGGTCGGCAACTCGGGATCCTGCATGTTCCAGGCGGACAGGTTGACAGCCACGCCGAGGCGTTTGCCCGCTTGTCGCAGGTGGCTGGTTTCCGACAGGGTGGTATCTATGACCCATTGGGTGAGCGGTGCGATCAGACCAGTGTGCTCCGCCATCTTGATGATCTGTTCCGGCGAGACAGTCCCCAGCTGAGGGTGGGACCAGCGTAACAGCGCTTCGACAGCGACCACCTCGTGGCTGAACAGATCAATCAGGGGCTGGTAATACAACTGCAGGTTTTCGGTGTTTTCCAGCTCATCGTGCAAATCACCCACCAGCGCCAGTTTGTCCACCCGTCGCTTATCGCGTGTCAGTTCATACAAGCTGTAGTCCAGGTTGTTACGTTTGGCGTTGTACATGGCGATGTCGGCATGACGGATGAGGGTGCCGGCATCCGTGCCATGGTGCGGGTAGACGGCCACACCGATGCTGACTCCCACGTAGAGATTCTGTTTCCCGACCTGGAACACATCTTTGATGGCCTGGGCGATTTTTTCGGCGAATTGTGCTGCCTGCCGGTTATCGGTATTGGGTGCGACGATGGCGAATTCGTCACCACCGAGGCGTGCCACGGTATCGGAGTTACGTAGAAGCATTTCCAGTCGCTGTCCAACCTGTTGCAGCAGTTCATCCCCCACCTGGTGTCCGAGGCTATCATTGACTTCCTTGAAGCGGTCCAGGTCGAGCAGCAACAGGGCCATCGAGCCATTATTTCGTTTCATGAGCTGAATGGCCTGTTCCAGGCGGTCCTGCATTAACACCCGGTTCGGTAAGCCGGTGAGGGCGTCATGCAGGGTCTGGTGTTCCAGTGCCATCTGTCGTTGATGGACCTGATTGCGCATGACATTGAAAGCCGTGATCAATCGGTGAATCTCCCGACTGCTGCGTTTATCCAGGCCGGAGAGAGATTCTTCACCGCGTGTCGACAGGCTTTCGGCGATAGCGGCAATAGGCTGTAATACCGAACGGTCGATCATAAGATAGACCAGGATCACAAAAGCCAGCGCGACACCGGCAAGTCCCCACAACACATTGCTGATCTGACCGGCCGCCTGCTGCACAATGGCGACGTTTTTTGCCGACCAGGTTGTGATGTTTTCTTCAATGCTCGCCAGCGTGTTGAATACCTGTTGCTGATAGCGGTTGATCTCCGTTCCCACGTAATGGATGTCGGCACGCCAGATACTGGAGGAACGCAGTTCTCTGACGGCAGCCCAGTTTTCCTGCCAGCGTTCTGAAGCCTCCTGCATCTGTTTCAGGGCGGCCTCGGATTCCAGCCCCAGTTCACCTTGTGCCTTCTGCCGTTGCAGCGTCGCCAGCCTTTCACTGATTGCCTCGTTCAGATCAGTGATATTGCGTTCCTGCGGCGCCACATCGACACTGTTCAGCCAGGCGAAACGGATGATCACCGCCCTGAAGTTAAGGATCTTGCGCCGCCACAGATCACGCACCTCGTCAAACTCGCCATAGAGACGCGATGCATAGGGGCGCCCGTCATCCTCGGCGATCTCCTGCAATGCCAGGGCAGCCGCGGTTTCAAACCTGTCGTGGGGTTCCAGAAGTTTCTGGTTGATAAACGGCAGCAGCGGATAGGTCCAGTTGAGATCCTGGCGCTGGGTCATCAGGTATTGGACTTTGTCCGTCAGCAGCGAAAGGCTTTCCCTGAGCGCTTGCACCTGATCTGAAAGTCCGGCGTTATCCATGGCGGGGTTTGCCGCCAGGGTAGCCAACTCCTCTTCAGCTCCGTCCAGATTGGCGATGATGTCGTATTCGTATTCGTTTTCGGCGCGGGGGAAAATCAAGCTGGCATTCAGCGCATTGTTAGCCTTCCAGATCCTGCTGCGGATTGCACCGATGCTTGCTGTCACATCGTTCCTGAGTTCCAGGGCCTCCGAGTTATTGCGCGAAACATCCCTGGCATACCAGTTGGCGAGTATGGCGCCGCCGATCAACATAATGCAGACCAGTGTTGCGACAAACAGATAGCGGCTTCTGAGGCTGTGGAGTGGCTTGGCCGATGTAGTGAAGTTTTCCGACATAGAATCTTGCCTTGTATAATTGCTAATGATACTGAAATATCGAGCCTGCGTCAGGACCCCATTGCTAATCATTGCGGGATTTAACAGGCTGTCAGTGTTGTATGCGAGGCGTACCACTCCGGTACGGGGGCTATAGAAGGCTTTAGCGGCGGATGGGAATCATGTCAGATAATTATATCCATATAAAACTTTCCGAGCAGCGCCTTCGCTTATGGGAGAAGGGTGCGGTCACTGGCGAATACCCGGTATCGACTGCCGCAAACGGGCCGGGCGAACAGTCAGGCAGCGAAAAAACGCCCTGTGGCTGGCACCGGATACGCGCAAAGATCGGTGCGGGTTGCGAAAGTGGCAGCGTGTTTGTCGCACGACGGCCGACCGGAGAATGTTATTCGCCGGTGCTGGCTGCCGGAAATCCGCAGCGTGACTGGATACTGACCCGCATCCTTTGGCTGTGTGGTGCGGAACCGGGTAAAAACCGTCTGGGTGACGTCGATACCATGCGGCGTTTTATTTACATCCACGGCTGTCCCGACAGCGAGGTCATGGGTAAACCGGCTTCACATGGCTGTGTCCGGATGCACAATCAGGATGTCATCGAGCTGTTCGACAGGGTGCCGCCGGGTCTGCCGGTATTGATCGAGGAATGAGTGTAGTGATGTGCTAGGATGCATGTGCTGAACGGTCCATAAGCAGACCGGAACATTCACCTGGCTTATCATGGCAAGAGTCATTACTGTCACCAGCGGCACGGCTGGCGTTGGCAAAACCAGTGTTTGCATAAACCTGGCTGCCCAGTTGGTGCGGCGCGGCCAGCGCGTGTGCCTGCTGGATGTCGATGGAGGGGGGACTAATGTCAGCTTGTCGCTGGGACTTGAACCGCGCCACACCCTCAAAGACCTGATCCTGTACGGCATGGCACTTGATGATGTGCTGATCCGCAACTGTCAGGGGTTCGATATCCTGCCAGGCAGCTCCAGCACCGACTGGATAACCGCCTTGAACTCGGCGCAGCTTCATCACCTGGCAGTTTCCCTGAGTCAGCTGGACGACTACGATTTCGTGCTTATCGATTCTTCTACATGCACGGCGGACACTGTGCTGTCATTCGCGCAGATCAGTCCGGAAGTCATTCTGGTGATTACACCGGCACCGATATCACTTCCCGACGCCTATTCGCTGCTCAAGCTGCTGCATTCCGAAAACGCCGAAAATCACATTCAGGTAGTCGTAAATAAGTCTATTAATCATACAATTGGAAGATATAGTTACGGTAGTTACAGAGAAGTAGCCAAGTTCTACCTGGGAATGCAGTTACCCCTGCTCGGCGTGGTAAGCGAGGACAAGCACATGCAAGCTGTGCTGCGCGATCAGCAGGCACTGGTCAACGGCGATTCGCCGGTGGCCGCCGTACGCGATATCGGCAGTCTTGCCGACCAGTTGCTGGTCGAAAATACTGGCCTGCGTGAACGGGATATGCAAAGTTTCTGCGATCGCTACCTTAAAGCTGTTGAAGTAATAGATGCCGGCCAGATTGCAGCAGCGTACGTGCTGGAAATACCCGTCAGCCGTAAACAGAAGCTGCAGCAGCAACTCGAGTATCTGTCCAACCAGGTAGACGATCTGATCCAGGAAATCGAACGACTGCGGCAAGCTCCACAAGCTCCACAAGCCCCGCAAGCCACACAGCGCACTGTGCCCGAGCCTCTCACAGAAACGCCCATTGCTGCGCTGGCGAGCGATTCACAAGCTGTCACCTTGCAGGGAGAGACCTTTCCGATATATTCGATGCAAAATTCAAATGGCGGCAGGCAATACTTTGCCTGGCACAGTCTGGATGACTGTCCGGAATCCAGGTTTAACCACTAAGGAGTCGGATTAATGAGCATCGGACCGGTGATGGCGGATGTCCAGGGTCTGGAACTGCAAGCGGAAGAACGGGAAATACTGCAACATCCGGCAGTGGGTGGTGTGATTCTGTTCAGTCGCAATTACGAGTCGGCAGAACAGGTTCATCAGCTGGCCGACGACATACACCGGCTGCGCCAGCCGCCGCTGTTGATCGCGGTGGATCAGGAAGGTGGGCGCGTGCAGCGCTTTCGTGACGGCTTTTTCCGTCTGCCACCGGTCGGCCGCCTGGGTGCCATCTACCAAAAGGATCATCATCAGGCACTGCGCCTGGCCCAGGAAGCCGGCTGGCTGATGGCCAGCGAAATCCTCTCGGTGGGTGTCGACCTGAGTTTTGCACCGGTACTGGATCTCGACCTGGGGGTTTCCGCCGTGATCGGTGACCGGGCGTTCCACCGCAAACCCCAGGTGGTGACAGAGCTGGCACTGGCCTACCAGCGCGGTATGCACCAGGCGGGCATGGCCAGCGTCGGCAAGCATTTTCCCGGCCACGGTGGTGTCGTTGCCGACTCGCATCACAGTCTGCCAGAAGATGGACGTTCGCTGGCCGACCTGCAAATGGAAGACCTGATTCCCTTTGAACGCCTGATGCATAACAACCTGAACGGCATTATGGCGGCACACGTGCTGTATCCTCAGATTGATTCACAGCCTGCCGGCTTCTCGCGGCGATGGCTGACCGGCGTGCTCAGACAGATGCTCGGTTTTCAGGGCGTGATATTCAGCGATGACCTAAGCATGGGCGGCGCCGAGTGGGCGGGTGATTACCCGCAACGGGCGCACATGGCGCTACAGGCGGGCTGCGACATGGTACTGGTCTGCAACCAGCCGGAACAGGCCGCACGGGTTATCGAATCGCTGAGCGACTATAATGACCCCGCCGCCCATTTGCGTCTGGCCAGAATGCATGGCTCTGCCTTTCCGGATCGCGGCACCTTGACAGCTTGCAAACGCTGGCAGTCTGCCACCGCCCTGTTGGAGCAATGCGAGCCTGAACGCTGGCTGGATATGGATCTGGAGTAAGTTTACAGGCATGAGCCGGCGCCAA
This sequence comes from Gammaproteobacteria bacterium, assembly GCA_030618475.1. GTDB lineage: Bacteria > Pseudomonadota > Gammaproteobacteria > DSM-19610 > DSM-19610 > Thiogranum. The sequence continues at coordinate 8,104 of JAUXDG010000047.1, forward strand.
TATCACAGGATAATGCGGGTAGTCGCCAATAGTCTGTATCAAACCCGCCCCAATAATTATTGGCCGAATAAATTCGGCCCTTCTACGAGCGTATGCTACACACCCGATCAGGGGAAGATCCAGTGTTAATAGACAATGATAAAACCAAACAGTCCCTGGCGGATGCGTACATGGCTGCCAGCCCTGCCATTTTCTTCTGCTGGGCAGCGGAAGCAGGCTGGCCCGTTGAATATGTTTCCGACAATGTAGACCAGCTTGGATACAATGTTGAAGAGTTGCTTGAAGGGAGAACGAAATTCGCCGAAATCGTTCATCCGGATGACCTCGAACGAGTCATTCAGGAAGTAAGCGAATACACCGAGAAGCAATGCAAATCCTTTACACAGCATTACCGTTTGCTGACCCGCGATGGCGGGGTACGCTGGATAGATGACAGGACCGTAGTGGAACGTGATGCTGATGGTAAAGCATCGCGTTACCTGGGGATCATCACTGACATCACAAGAGAGAAGGTTGCAGAACTCGCGCTGCAGGAATCAGAATCAAAATTTCGACGCCTGGTGGAAAATCTGAGCTCACACCACATTTTTTACAGGCATGATGCTGCTGGCATATACACCTATCTCAGTCCTTCTATAAAAAATGTATTGGGCTTTAGCGTACAGGAATTTCTTAATAGTCATTATAAGGAATTCCTGACCGGCAGCCCGGTCAATCACAAGGCTGCAGAGAGCACCAGACGCGCTATTGCGGGTGAAAAGCAACCTCCCTATGAGCTCGAGGTGCGAGACAAGGGCGGTGCTGTTCATTGTCTGGAAATCATAGAGTCGGCAGTCCAGAATGATCGCGGGGACGTTACTGCCCTGGAAGGGGTGGCGCAGGATATAACCGAACGTAAATGTGCAGAAAAAGCCTTACAGCTCAGTCAGGAAAAATATCGAGCACTGGTGGAGACAAGCAATGATTTCGTATGGGAGGTTGACGCTGACGGCATCTACACCTATTGCAGTCCGCAGGTAGAAAGAATTCTGGGTTATGCACCGGAAGACATGCTGGGAAAAACCCCTTTTGATTTCATGTCGCCTGAAGAGGCCGTCAATATTGGAGAACAGTTCCGGGTGCTTGCTGAAAACAGCTCGCCATTTTCTTCTCTGGAAAATACCAACCTGCACAGCGAGGGTCAGGAGGTCGTATTGGAAACAAGCGGTGTTCCTTTTTTCGATGTGGAAGGGAATCTGGCAGGTTATCGGGGTATAGACCGGGATATCACGGAACGCAAGCACGCAGAACGCCAGCTGCGGGTACAGCAGGAATTCCTGCAGTCGGTTATCGACGGCGTACATGACACAATCATGGTAATCGACGAAAATTGCAATATTCAGTTGATGAACGAAGCTGCAAGAGCTTCGCTGAATCCCGAATTTATCGCCGATATTCATCATCCAAAATGTCATGAGGTATTCCACCACTCGAACACACCGTGTGATGGGGAAAATTATCCCTGTCCGCTGCATCAGGTTATTGAGTCGGGCAAGCCTACTACTGTTGTCCACAGCCACCCAGGGGCGGATGGTAAGCTGTCACACGTGGAGCTGATCGCGACACCGTTACTGGAAGAAGACGGGACAGTTCGCAGCGTTATCGAATCCGCACGTGACATCACCGGACACTTGTCTGCCCAGCAGCAGCTCGAGGAGCAGAAGGTATGGCTTGAACGACTCGCTCATCACGATGCACTGACCGGCTTGCCCAATCGGCTGTTATTCCTGGACAGGTTGCAGCAGGCGATAAAAAAGGCACACCGTGAAGACAATCAGCTGGCGGTCCTGTTCGTCGACCTGGATAGATTCAAGCAGATCAATGATAGTCTGGGTCACGCCATGGGCGATGCCGTGCTGAAAGCCGTAGCCCGCCGCTTGCAGGGCTGCCTTCGGGAAGACGATGTCGTAGCACGTCTCGGTGGTGATGAATTCACCATCATTCTGGATTCCCTGCACAAGCCTCAACATGCAATGGTTCTGGCGCAAAAGCTGATCCGTTCCGTGCAGCGCCCTGTCAGGCATGAAGATCATGAACTCTATGTTTCTGCCAGTGTGGGTATCAGTCTCTATCCGCAGGACGGACAAAACGCCGATGTCCTGTTGCAGAATGCCGATGCGGCCATGTACAAAGCGAAAGACGAGGGGCGGAGCAACTTCCAGTTCTATACGGCGGATATGACCGAACTGGCCTTTGAGCGGGTACTGATGGAGGCGCACCTGCATCGCGCGCTGGAAAAAGAACAATTTGTCGTTTACTACCAGTCACAGGTTGATCTGCATACTGGCAAGCTTACCGGTCTGGAAGCGCTGGTTCGCTGGCAGCACCCGGAGCTGGGCCTGTTGTCACCGACAAAATTCATTCCCTTGGCAGAAGATACCGGACTCATTCTGCCGCTTGGCAAATGGGTGTTGCAAACGGCTTGCAGGCAGATAGCTGCCTGGCATAAGGCGGATCTGTATCCCGGACGAGTCGCTGTCAACCTCACCGGGAACCAGCTGAAAAACGACAAGGTGTTACCGACTATAGAGCAGATCCTGGAGGAAAACGGCTGCCAGCCGGACTGGCTGGAACTGGAGATTACCGAGAGTGTTATCATGGAACAGCACGGGCGCTCGTTCAATATTCTCCAGAAAATAAAGGACCTTGGAATCGAGCTGGCCATTGACGATTTCGGAACCGGCTACTCTTCTTTGTCCCACCTCAAGCGCTTGCCGGTTTCCAGGTTGAAAATCGACCGATCATTCATAAGAGATATCCCGCAAGATTCCAGTAACAAGGCCATCACCCGCGCTGTGATAGCCATGGGCAAGAGTATGGGCCTCAGGGTAATAGCGGAGGGCGTTGAAACAATGGAGCAGAAAGCGTTCCTGGAGGCAGAACAGTGTGACGAAATCCAGGGTTATATATACGGACCCCCACTGCCGGCCGAGCAAATGGCCGGGGTATTGAGCAGTCGGCCGGGTATTACTTACTAATGTGGTGGGGAATGTGGGGGTTTGTTCAGGGCACAGTTGTATTGATCATCAGATCGACGCTTTGAGCTCCCTTGCTTGCAACCGGTGTTACGGTGCCTTGAAGATCGCCACTCTGCGGCATGGCCTGCCCGGATTTCGAGATCCTTGCACCGACCGTCACTTCAGGAAAATTTGACAGCACCATGGCCGGTGACATGGCCAGGGAATCGTCGAGGGTGACGGTGACGGGCAGATCCTTGACCTGCTTACGCACAATGGCCAGCGGCATTTTCGGGCCCTGCGCGGCGCGGGCAAAAACAAACACCGTATCATCCGCCGCCGCCTGCTCCGTTAAAGCCGGGTCCAGCGATACAGTTACACGAATCTGACTGTCGCTGACCACCGCTTCATTGTCTGCAGGTGCAGATTCAGATTCTTCGGCGGCCAGGACGATGCCTTTTTCCGCCAGGGCGTTCTTCGCCTGCTGGATCTGCTGATTGATAGCCGCGGTATTTTTGTCACCCGCGGGCAGGAGATCCGCCACGCGCTGCCAGCTGGCGATGGCGCCCTGGTAATCGGCACGCTGGTATTTCCAGTGCCCGAGCAGCCAGAGTGCCTTGGCATTGCCGGGCTGCAGGGCGAGCGCCTTGTTCAGCAATTCACCGGCTTCATCCGTGAAATCACCACCATTGGCCGAGACCAGGGTGTCTGCATAATCTGTCATCAGCTCGGCGTTATCATCGACCAGGCGGTAGGCCTGCGCATAGGCGTTGGCGGCATCCTGGTAACGTTTCATCGACGCATAACTGCGCCCCAGCATGACCCAGCCTTCCACGTTATCCGGCTGTTCGCGCATGCGTTGCGCAAGCTTTTCGACCATTTCCTCAACTGAATGTTGCTGTTGGTTATCACTGCCGGCCGGTTGCGTGCCGGGCACATTCGCCGCCAGGCGCGGCATGATGCCGGGTGCGCCCAGTTGCTGGTAGGCCACAAATGCCAGGGCGGGTATGAACACCAGCAGGACGCCGGCTATCCAGCGGCCGCTGCGTGCTACGGGTGTAGCCGCGTTTTCTTCGTCGAGATCGTTGAGCAGTTCGCGTTCCAGGTCCTGGCGGGCCGCCTGGTAGGCCTGCTGGTCGAGTTTGCCGGTCTCGAGGTCGACGAGCAGTTCCCTGAGCTGATCCTTGATGACTTCCGTGTTGAGCTGATTGCGGTCGAGCTGCGACTCGTCACGGCTGCGGAACAGCGGGGGAATGGTGAAGGCCAGCGCAATGGCGGTCATCGACACCGCCAGCATCCAGAACGTGGTCATGCCTTTTTATCTCCGTAGGACTTGTTGTCTTCGTCCGCCTCTTCACCGAGAATCGCCTTCAGTCGAGCCTGTTCCTGCTCGGAGAACGTGGTTTCGGTTTGTCGGGTGCGTTGTCGAACCGTCTTTATCAGAAACAGGATGCCAATGGCCAGTAACACGAAGGGCCCGTACCAGAGCACGTAGGTGGAGGGCTTAACCGGCGGGTTATAGAGGACAAAGTCACCATAACGGGTGACCAGAAAGTCGACAATCTGCCCATCAGCCTGTCCCTGCTGCATGAGGTCATACACCTCCCGGCGCAGATCCTGGGCCAGCTCGGCATCGGAATCGGCCAGTGACTGGTTCTGGCAGACCAGACAACGGAGTTCGGCGATCAATTCTTTGAAGTGGTCTTCGTCGACATTGCCCGTGAAGTCAAACTCTTCGAGCCCGGCCAGGCCGGCCGTCGCCCACGCAAAACAAAGCGCTGCGAGTAGAGTGCGTAAAAATTTCATCCGCTGCCCGCCTCCAGCTTTTCGACCAGCGGCAATATTTCATCGCGGACGACTTCCCGGGTCAAAGGGCCGATGTGCTTGTGCCGGATGATGCCCTGCTGGTCGACGATAAAGGTCTCGGGCGTACCGTAGACACCCCAGTCGATGCCGACCCGTCCGTCGTCATCGAAGGCGTTGGCGATGTACGGATCCCCGTAGCGCAGCAACCAGCGTTTTGCCTCTGCGCGGTCATCCTTGTAGTTCAGGCCATAGATCGCGACTCTGCCGCTTTCCGCCAGTTGCATGAGCACCGGGTGTTCGGAGCGGCAGGCCACACACCAGGTGGCCCATACGTTGAACAGTGACACCTTGCCTTTCAGGTCGGCAGTGCCCAGCGTCGCCTCCGGCTGCTTGAGGCGCGTCAGCGAAAACAGCGGGGCCGGTTTGTCGATCAGCGGGGAGGGCACCTTGCGCGGGTCCAGGCTCAGCCCCTTGTAGAGCAAACCGGCCAGGGCCAGAAAAATCGCCAGCGGTGCCAGATAACGGACAAAACGTGGCATCAGGCATTGCTCCCGGCGGCCAGGCCCGCCTTGTCTGCCGCTACCGGGCTATGGCTGCGGCGACGCAGGTTACGATAACGCGGATCGGACGCTGCCAGCAGGCCTCCGGCGGCTATAAAAAGTCCGCCCAGCCAGATCCAGCGCACGAACGGCTTGTAATACAGACGCAGGCTCCAGTCACCGCCGCCGAGCGGTTCACCCAGCGAGACATAGATATCCCGCCAGAAACCGGCATCGATGCCGGCCTCGGTCATTGGTTTGGTCTGTACCAGATAGGTGCGTTTTTCGGGGTTCAGAACAGCAACTTCCCGACCACTGCTGTTGAATACCCGAATCGTGCCCCGGTCGGCGCGGTAGTTGGGTCCCTGTACGACCTCGGCGCCATCGAAGCGGAAGGT
>JAUXDG010000108.1 GCA_030618475.1 Gammaproteobacteria bacterium
CATGGGACGTTACCGTCCACCAACTCCACAGTCATCGCTCTACATTACACAGGAAGGTTATCTGTCGCTTCAGAATGAATTGAATGAGCTGTGGAAACGACGCGCTACCGTCACCAAAGCCCTGTCGGCAGCGGCGGCTGAAGGTGACCGATCAGAGAACGCCGAATACATCTATCGCAAGAAAGAACTGCGGGAAATCGATCGACGCATCCGTTATCTGCAGAAGCGTCTGCCGGCCTTGAAAGTGGTATCAGAACCACCGTCAGATCCCGGGCGGATATTCTTCGGAGCCTGGGTCACCCTGGAAGACGAAGACGGGCAGGAGCTGATCTACCGCATTGTAGGGCCCGATGAGTTTGCCCCCGCCAGGGGCTGGATCAGCATGGATGCACCCATGGCCAGGGCATTGATGAAAAAGACGCTGGATGACGAGGTGGTGGTCAATACCACCAGCGGGTCTGCGCGTTATTACATCGTTGCCATTCAATACACCGCACCGGAACAGGACGCCTGAACTCTGCCGTCCTCAGCGTGCAATACCCGTAGCCTCGATTTCCGGCATCCTTAACCACAAAGGACACAAAGGTCACTAAGGAACAACCCGTAAAATCTTCGTTGCGAGGCTTTCAGTAGGCGCAGCGAATAGTCATCAACACTTGGAGTCTCTCTGGAAACTCCTATGAGTTTATTTCCTTCGTGTCCTTTGTGGTGAAAAATCCGCTTCAGGCGCCGCTGCGCCGTTTGCGTTTTGCTGCCTTATGCTCCCGGCCACCGCCATCCTGCCCGGCGGGAAATCCGCTATGCCGGGTAAGAAACGGTTTCCCTGCTCCGGCTTGACTGCGGCGCCGACCTTCGGCCTCCTCACCGCTACCCTTCGGCTGCCAGCTGGGAATCAGATGCCGTTTGCCATTACCGATCAGGTCGGCCCGCCCCATACGCTTCAGGGCCTGGCGCAACAGCGGCCAGTTGTTGGCATCGTGATATCGCAGAAACGCCTTGTGCAGTCGGCGCACACGCAAGCCCTTGGCAACAGCCACCCTCTCACTGTCGGCACGCACCCTGCGCAGGGGATTCCTGCCAGAATGGTACATGGCGGTGGCGGTTGCCATCGGTGAGGGTAGAAAGTTCTGCACCTGGTCGGCACGAAAACCGTTCCGCTTCAGCCACAGCGCCAGATTCATCATGTCCTCATCACTGGTTCCCGGATGCGCGGCGATAAAATAGGGTATCAGGTACTGCTTTTTACCCGCCGCCTGCGAATAGGTGTCGAACAGTTCCTTGAAGCGGTAGTAGGCTTCCATACCGGGCTTCATCATCCTGGACAGCGGCCCGCTCTCGGTGTGCTCCGGTGCGATCTTGAGATAGCCACCAACGTGATGGGTGACCAGTTCCCTGACATAGTCCGGCGAACCTACCGCAAGGTCATAGCGCAGGCCGGATGCAACCAGCACCTTTTTAATACCGGGCAGTTCGCGAACCCGCTTGTACAGACGAATCAGCGGGTCATGATCGGTTTTCAGGTTGGAACAGATGCCGGGGTAAACACAGGACGGACGCCGACACGCCGCTTCGATCTTCGCGCTCTTGCAGGCCAGCCGGTACATATTGGCGGTCGGACCGCCGACATCGGAGATGATACCGGTGAAACCGGGCACACTGTCGCGGATGGTCTCGATTTCACGCACAATGGAATCTTCCGAACGATTCTGGATGATGCGCCCCTCGTGTTCGGTGATGGAACAGAATGTACAGCCGCCAAAACAGCCGCGCATGATGTTGACCGAGAAGCGGATCATCTCGTAAGCGGGAATCCGCGCATCCCCGTAGCCGGGATGGGGGCGGCGTGTGTAGGGCAGCTCGAAAACGCGATCCAGTTCCGCTGTCGTCAGGGGTATTGGCGGCGGATTCAACCAGACATCCCGATCGCCGTGGCGTTGCACCAGGGCACGCGCATTGCCCGGATTGGTCTCCAGGTGCATCACACGCGAGGCGTGGGCGTACAACACAGGATCCTTCTGCACCGCCTTGAAGGATGGCAGACGAATGACGCTGCGCGCCCGATCGATGCGTGGGTGGCGATGAAACTGCACCGGCAGCTCCGCACCGTTACTTGCACATGTACCGGACGGCGATTTCTCAGCGTAGGGATCAGACCTGTCATCGACCTTCCCCGGCCGATCGATGCTGGTCGAGTCGATTTCCACCCAGCCTTCCGGAACCTCCTTACCGACAAAAGCCGTACCACGGATATCGGTGATAGCATCAACCGGTTCACCGGCGGCCAGACGGTGTGCGATCTCGACCACCTGCCGCTCGCCATTCCCATAGACAAGAAGATCGGCTTTGGCATCCAGCACAACAGAACGCCTGACCTTGTCTGACCAGTAATCATAGTGTGCGATCCGCCGCAGGCTCGCTTCGATACCACCGACCACAATGGGTATGTCAGAACAGGCCTCACGACAGCGTTGTGCATAGACAATCACTGACCGGTCAGGGCGGCTGCCACCGGTTCCCCCCGGTGTATAGGCGTCATCGGAGCGCATTTTCCGATCCGCCGTGTAACGGTTGACCATGGAATCCATATTGCCTGCGGTAACACCGAAAAACAGATTCGGACGGCCGAGAGCCATGAAGTCATCGACACGGGTCCAGTCCGGCTGCGCGATGATACCGACACGGAAGCCCTGCGCTTCCAGCACACGACCGATCACAGCCATGCCAAAGCTGGGGTGATCGACATAGGCGTCGCCGGTGACCAGAATCACATCACAGGCATCCCAGCCCAGATCGTCCATTTGCGAGCGCGTGGTCGGCAGAACCGGCGCGACACCGAAGCGCTTTGCCCAGTATGGACGGTAGGAAAACAACGGCTTGGCACTGAACATTAAAGGAATACCTGAGTGGAGCGCGGTGAGGAAGTTTACCGCTTAGCCAAAATATATCACGTGATCAACGTCCTGTTTCATCAGAGTTGCTGGCGCAATTAATACAGAGTGGTGTCGCAGCGTCGAATTCCAGTCGTTTGATGGCGATTTCCTCCTCACAACGCACACAATACCCATAGTCACCGGCCTCAATACGCCGCAGTGCAACCGCGATTTTCTGCAATTCAATCTGACGGCGTCGACCCCGTTCCTGAGACATCGCCTGGCCCTGCAGGGCATCCATTCTCGACAGGCGACCGACACTGGTCTGATCAAGCTCGACAGTCCCTGCCGCCTCAGCAGCCGTTTCCTGCAAACCGAGCAGGTCCTGCTGCTGTTGCAGTAATTGTCGCCTGAAGTGCTCAATCTGGTCTTCGTCCATCGGCAGGTATCCATTAAGTTCGAATCGGCTGATTGACTAAGGAGTACGGAAGTTAGCCGGCATCAGCTTTCGGGACCGTCGGCCGCATGGACGCGGCCGTCGAGCGTACAGGGACGTATTCACAGCGTGTCCCGAAAGAGCTGATGCCGGCTAACGTGCCCACGCCTTAGTCAGGATAATGTCTTCCGGCTTGGCCGCCAGCACGGTGCCAAGCTCTGGCGACGGGAGCCTTTCCGTGTATATTATACGCGTCGAGATTTTTTCCGCGATGAAACCAGGCGCAACGTTGGAGGTTGTTGATGGAAGTACTGTTTTGTACCAGCGAAGCGTTTCCCCTCGTTAAAACGGGTGGACTTGGCGATGTTTGCGGGAGCCTGCCGAGAGCGTTACACGAACTGGGTAACGATGTACGCCTGATCCTGCCCGCCTATCCAGAGGTCATGGAACGGGCCGGCAAACTGACCGCTGTTACCAGCCTGACACTCACCGGGGCATCCGAGCCGGTGGAGATCCTGCTTGGCCAACTGCCCGGCAGCGAGGTAGGTTTGTATCTGGTCAACTCACCCGAGCATTTCCGGCGTCCGGGGAATCCCTACCTGCAAAAAGACGGCAGCGACTGGCCGGACAATGCAGAACGCTTTGCGCTGTTTGCCCGCGCCATTGTTGCACTGGCCCTCGGCCAGGCGGATACCGGCTGGAAACCCGAGCTGGTACACTGTAATGACTGGCAGACCGGGCTGGTGCCCGCTTTGCTGTCAGAACATGAGGCGCGTCCGGCAACCCTGTTCAGTATTCACAATCTGTCTTACCAGGGGCTGTTCCCCGCCGCCACTTTCACCGCCCTGGAACTTCCGGATACCTTGTGGTCCATAGACGGACTGGAGTTTAACAACATGCTGTGCTTCCTGAAAGGCGGGATCGCCAATGCCGACTGGGTGACAACGGTGAGTCCAAGCTATGCAGAAGAAATCTGCACCAGCGAGTTCGGTTACGGGCTGGAGGGATTGCTCCAGTACCGGTCCGCCAATCTGACGGGCATCCTGAACGGTATGGATAAGCAGACCTGGAACCCTGGATCCGACCCCCATATTGAACGCGGCTACGATGTACATTCCCTGCAACACAAGGTTGTCAACAAATTTGCCCTGCAGCGCGAACAGGGCCTGCCGGTAGGCTCACAGCCTCTGCTGCTCGGCCACATCGGCCGGCTGGTGGAGCAGAAAGGCGTCGATCTTATTCTCGACAGTCTCGACGCGCTGTTTCAGCACCCGATTCAGATGGTGATCCTCGGTAGCGGTGACCATGAACTGGAACAACGGCTCATGGACGCCGCTGATCGCTATCCGGAACAGCTCGCGGTACACATCGGCTACGATGAGCAGTTGGCTCACCGCATCGAAGCCGGCGCCGATTGTCTGTTGATACCCTCCCGCTATGAACCCTGCGGGCTCAACCAGATGTACAGCATGGCTTATGGCACGATACCGATTGCGCACCGTACCGGAGGGCTGGCGGACAGCATCGTTGATCTGGACAAGCAAAGCGAACGAGATTACACGGCGACCGGTTTTATCTTTGATGAAGACAGCCCGCAGGCCATCCTGAAAACCTGTCTGCGTGCATTGACACATTTCCAAACCCGCAGGATCGACTGGTGGAAACTGGTGATTACAGGAATGAAAAAAGATTTTTCATGGTCAAAGAGTGCCGCGCAGTATCTCGAACTTTACCAGCGTGTCTGTAACAACACGCAGACTCAAGCGTCCATAGCAGCTGATAGCGAACACAAGACCATGCCCTCACAGGCGGTTTCTGTATAAGTTCCGAAACGGCTAACGCCGGATTCTCCTTACACTGCCAAGGTCACACACTCTATCAGGGGAAGACCCCAATCAATAATCAGGCTCTGGATATGAATTCCCGTGTATCGGTGTTGACCTTTATCTTCTCTCCCGGAGTCAGATATTCGGGCACCTGAACGACCAGCCCCGTACTGAGTGTCGCGGGTTTGGTTCGCGCCGATGAGGAAGCCGCTTTCATACCCGGCGCACAGTCCTCGATTTCCAGCGTCACCGTCGCCGGCACCTCGATACCCAGCAGAACGCCATCGGTAATAATAGCCGTGATACCCTCAAGGCCATCGCTCAGAAACGGCAGTTCGTCCTCCAAGGCCGCGTCGGCCAGCGTATACTGCTCATAACTTCCGCCATCCATAAAGGTGCAACCGTCTGCATCCCGATACAGCAGCTGCACCGCACGCCGGGAAATATCGATCGCCGTCAGCACTTCCTCACCCTTGAAACTGCGTTCAAACTTCTGCCCGGAGGAAACATCCTGCCCCTTCACCTTATAGAGTGTATTGCCGCTGCGTGACGAGGGCGCCTGAACCTGCACCTGTTTCACGACAATATTCTGCCCGCCCATCTGGAAAACCATACCTTTTTTGAGTTCATTTGCTTTCATCGTTCACCCTTGTATCAGTCGGCGTGAATTCTAACAACAAACATTTTCCTGTTCACACGCTTTGCACTACTATAGCGCCCCGTTCAGACGGCAGAGATGATAGCGTGCAGGCATTCATACCCGGTCAACGCTGGATCAGCAGCGCCGAGTTACAGTTAGGGCTGGGCACGGTGATGGGCGTTGAACATCGTACCGTTACCCTGCTGTTCCTCGCCAGCGGTGAAACCCGTACCTACGCCAAACAGACAGCCCCACTGAGCCGCGTGGCATTTGTACCCGGTGATACTGTACTCAGCCACGATGGACTCGGATTTATCGTCGAATCGGTGACAGAACGGGATGGCCTGCTCACCTATGCGGGAACAGACGAACAGGGTAGCCGGGTGGCACTTGAAGAAGGCCAGCTGAATAATTTCATCCAGCTTAATCGTCCTGGCGAACGCCTGTTTAGTGGACAGATCGATAAAGACCCCTTGTTCGAACTCCGCTACCAGTCCTTGCAGCACCTCAACCGGCTGGCCCATTCTGATTTATATGGATTGATTGGCTGCCGTACCAGTCTGATTCCCCATCAGTTATTCATAGCCCATGAGGTCGCGAACCGTTACGCTCCACGGGTGCTGCTGGCTGATGAGGTCGGTCTGGGAAAAACCATCGAAGCCGGCCTGATTGTGCACCATCAATTGTTGACCGAGCGCGCCGGGAGGGTACTGATTGTGGTACCCGAGAGCCTGGTTCATCAGTGGCTGGTCGAAATGCTGCGCCGCTTCAACCTGTTTTTCAGCATTTTTGATGGACGGCGCTGCCAGGCGATCGATACAAGCAGTGAACAGGAAAATCCGTTTCACAGTGAACAGCTGGTGCTCTGCAGCCTGGAATTTCTGAGCGGGGATGGCGGACGTTTTCAGCAGGCCGTGAACGGCGAGTGGGACCTGCTGGTCGTCGATGAAGCCCACCACCTGCAATGGTCGCCACAGCAGGCCAGTCCGGAATATCAAATCGTTGAAGAACTTGCCGCAAAAACCAAAGGTGTTTTATTACTTACAGCAACACCGGAGCAACTGGGTAAAGCCAGCCATTTCGCCCGCCTTCGCCTGCTCGACCCCGACCGCTTTCCCGATTTCGACACCTTTGTTGCGGAAGAAAATCGCTATGAACCCATAGCCCGGGCAGTTGAAGCCCTGCTGAGTGATTTACCGGTCGACGCAGCGACCCTTCATAGTCTGGCCGAAACGATCCAGGAAGGTGACAACCAGCAACTACTCGACACTTTACAGAATACTGCGAATGACGATGCCGCAAACACACGGGTCCGGCAGGAACTGGTTGCGCACCTGCTCGACCGACACGGTACCGGCCGCGTTTTGTTCCGCAATACGCGCGCAGCCGTCAAGGGTTTCCCACAGCGGCAGCTTAAAGCCTGCCGCCTGCCGTTACCCGAGCCCTACGCCCGATGCCTGGCCGCCGTTCAATCCAACGACAGGACAGACCTGCAACAGCTGCTGTCCCCGGAATTGCTGTATCAGGCAACGGCAACAACGGGCGCAAAGCACTGGACTGAATTTGACCCCAGAATCAGCTGGCTGAACGACAAGCTGAGAGCGCTGAAGACGCATAAGGTACTGGTCATCACAGCCAGCGCGCGGACTGCGCTGGATCTTGCCGAGGCTCTCCGGACTCAGGCCGGCATTCACAGTGCGGTGTTTCACGAAGGCCTGAGCCTGATCGAGCGTGACCGTGCCGCCGCTTTTTTTGCCGATCAGGAAACCGGTACCCAAGTCCTGGTGTGCTCGGAAATTGGCAGCGAAGGCCGCAATTTCCAGTTTGCGCACCAGATGGTCCTGTTTGACTTGCCGCTCAATCCCGACCTTCTCGAACAACGCATCGGGCGGCTGGACCGCATAGGCCAAACGGAGACCATCAAGATCCACGTACCGTACCTGGAGAACAGCGCACAGGCCACGCTGTTTCACTGGTATCACGAGGGACTGGCTGCTTTTGAGCATACCTGCCCGGCCGGACACACGGTATACGTGCAGCTGGAAACAGACTTGACCGAGGCCCTGTTCCAGCCTGTAAGCCATATCGGCACTCTTATCGGCAGCACCCAGACACTCCATCATGAGCTCAATGAGACTTTACATCGCGGTCGCGATCGCCTGCTCGAATACAATTCCTGCCGGCCGCATATTGCCAACGAGCTCAAGCAACGCGCAGTGTCAGAGGATGAAACCTCCAGCCTGCCGGCGTATATGGAAGCTGTTTTCGATGCCTTTGGCGTGCACAGTGAAGAGCACAGCGAAGCCTGCTACATCATTCGCCCGGGCAACCATATGCTGAGCCATTTCCCCGGCCTGACCGATGACGGCATGACCATCACCTATCACAGAGACACCGCACTGTCTTTCGAAGACGCGCAGTTTATCAGCTGGGAGCATCCGCTGGTCACGGGCGCCATGGATCTGGTGCTCGGCAACGAACTGGGCAACACCGCAGTCACCACCATCAGGTATCGGGGTTCAAAACCCGGAACCCTGCTGCTGGAATGCCTGTATCTGTTTGACAGCGCGTCCAACAGCGAACTGCAAAGCAGCCGTTATCTGCCCCC
>JAUXDG010000173.1 GCA_030618475.1 Gammaproteobacteria bacterium
CGCGATTTTTTCAGCGCTGGGTTAGTAATCAATACGGAAGTTAACCGACATCAGTTTTCGGGATACGCTGTAAATACATCCCTGTACGCTTGACGGCCGCGTCCATGCGGCCGACGGTCCCGAAAACTGATGTCGGCTAACTTACGCACGCCTTGGTCAGTGGGGCCGGGCTCGGTCCAGTGGCCAGCGATTTACTCGAGCATTTATTTTCAGGGTCAGCTGAACTCCGGGGTTGCGTCTGGGCACGGCTCTGCTGGCCACCAGGGGTTGGCCGTCAAAAATGTGTCGTCGTGTTCGGATCCTTGGAATTGAAAGTGGTTGCCGGGACCCGTTATCAAACAGGGCTATTTTACTGAAAACATAATCGAATTAATGTCGTTGTCGATATTGGAACTGTGTTTTGCCGGTCCCGGGTTCAGCCAGTGTATTAAGCGGGTCAGTCCGGTCTCAGGATGTGTGACATTTATCCATTTGTTCTTTAGGCGGAACGGGAGTAACTTCCAGAGCTGTGTCGCTGCGTCTTCGGGCCTGGACCGGATCTAAGAAAATAACAACGCAGTTGATAACGAAAAAGAGGCGGTAATCGCCCAGTGAATAACCAGTGTCGTGGGAGTAAATTCGGAGCATGGGCTCAACTGATCTCCGTGGGATAGAACGGGCGGGTGTGCACAAGATTTTGTGTCTGCTCGACGCATTGCGCCATTCCCAGGCTGGTGCTGTCATCTATCGCCAGCTGGAGCGGATGCTTGATGATGTGCTTGGCGGCCAGAAAACCGTTGAACTTGCCTATGTCGGCCTGATCAATCAATTGCTCGGTGCATATCTCGGACACCTCCGTGAAGGTTCTCCGCTACAGATTCAGGTTCGCCTGCTTCAAGCTCGTTTGCAGCCGCCACTGACGCCGGCTGATCTGGAGGCGCTGAGGGATTATGTCGAACTCTATGCCAGTCAGATTGAAGCGCTTAAACAGCTGGATTCCGACTTGTTTCAGACTGCTGTTGAGCCGTTATTGGCGTCATTTGGTATTGCCGATGCTCCGCGGACCAAGCCACAGGAGGACATCTGCGAACCGCTGGAGGATCTGCACAACGCATTACATACCGATACGGGAACACCGGAGCAGTTACACCCTGATGTGGAAGCAGCGCCCAAAACGGGCTCGGCAGTGAATCGTGAATGGCCTTTCGCCGAAGCTGTGGAAGGCGGTGACAGCGGTGAACTTTCGATAGCGGAAGCTACGCTAAGCGACAGGCCGATTTCGGATTCTGTTGTGGAATCCGCTGGCAAAGGCGGGGATGCTGAAATACAGGTGGATACTGCCTATCGCAGTCATCTTGATTCCAAACGTCGGGATATTCAGAAGTTGCAGGCAACTCTTGCACAACAGGTGCTTGGAACCATTGCCCAGAACGAAGAGTTCGGGGTGTTGCTTGAAGTGGTGCTGGGTGAGTTGCACCAGGCCGGTGATGACAAGGAACTCGAAGATTTGCGCTGGACGCTGATTCGTGAAATCGAAAAACTCACCAAGGGCCACTATGAGTTGGCAGAGAAGCTCGACAGTACCCACCACTATCTGCAGTTGATTGAGTCAGACAGTCGTCAGCTCAGTGATGAATTGACGCGGGTGCGTCTGCTGAGTCTGACCGATGAGTTGACCGGCTTGCCGAACCGGCGCGCGTTCCTGCGCCGTATAGAAGACGAAGTAGCACGTGTTCAGCGTTACGGCTTTCCATTGTCGCTCGCGCTTATTGACCTGGATCACTTCAAGCAGATTAATGACGAGTACGGTCACGCGGGTGGCGACGAAGTGTTGCAGATATATTCCAAAAATATTCTTTCCATCTTCAGGCACCATGATCTGGTTGCCCGCTACGGCGGCGAGGAGTTTGCCGTACTGTTGCCAAATACCGATGCAGAAGGTTCTTTTCGGGCCTTGACCAAGGTGAAAAATCGTGGCTTGGAAACCCGCTGGCAGGCAGACGGCGATATGGTTCCGGTCCCTACCTTTTCTTCCGGTGTCTCCCGCTACAAGCCGGGTGAAACAGCGAGTGCTTTTATTGAGCGCGCGGATAAGGCCTTGTATCGCGCCAAACAGCTGGGCCGCAACCGTGTGGAGATGGACGCAACCTACCAGAGCGATTCTGATCCGGATATGCTTGACAAGCGGGTTCAGGGTGCCGAGCGCTGGCGCGGCGAGTCCTGATTTGATTTCTGTGGTTTTACCCGCAAGCTTCAGTTGATACACTCTGTAGTCCTCGGCAGGAACAGGTAATGGAAAGCAGTAATGGCAGCGATTGAACTCACCAACGAAAACTTCCGCGACACCATCGATAACAATGATGTTGTGTTAATTGATTTCTGGGCATCCTGGTGTGGGCCCTGTCAGAGTTTCGGACCGGTATTTGAGGCGGCGTCAGAAAAGAACCCGGAGATGGTTTTTGCAAAGGTGAACACGGAAGAGCAGATGGAGCTGGCTGCGAATTTTCAGGTGAGGTCTATCCCCATGCTGGCAATTTTCAGAGAGCAGATTATGGTTTTCGCCCAGCCGGGCGCCTTACCGGGCTCCTCCCTCGATCAGCTTGTCGAGCAAGTCAAACAGCTGGATATGGACAAGGTTCGGGCCGATATTGCCGAGAAACAGGAAAAACAAGGTTAATTAAAGTCCAGGAATGGCTGGACGGTAACCAGTTCACCGTTTTTCACGCCGGCACTCTCTGCCGGCAGGAGAATAAAGCAGTTGGATTTACTCATGGAACTCAATACATGAGAGCCCTGTATTCCCGTGCTGGAAACGCTCCAGCTGGCATCGCTTTGTCTCTTTAAGAAACCGCGCTGAAATTCCATACGACCGGGTGCTTTTTTCAGGTCTTCCGAGCATCGGGCCTGGATCAACAGTGCTTGCCGCGCCTTTTCACCCGACATTTTACCTATTGTCGGCAGCACAAACTGGTAGAAAGTCACCATCACCGATACCGGGTTGCCCGGTAATCCAAAAAATACTGCGTTCCCCAATTTCCCGAAAGCCAGCGGTTTGCCGGGCTTCATCGCCATACGCCAGAAGTTGATTTCACCCAGCTCAGCCAGTGTTTCGGTCACATAATCGGCTTCACCGACTGAGACGCCGCCGGAAGTCAGGATCAGATCGGCCATTTCTCCGGCTTGCTGAAAAGCGGCCCGAACGGCTTCGCGTTGATCCGGGATAACACCGAGGTCGTAACATTCGATACCGGGTGTCGACAACATGCCAAACAGGGCATAGCGGTTACTGTCGTAGATCTGTCCTTTTGCCAGCGGAGTACCGATAGCGGTAAGTTCGTCACCGGTTGAAAAGAACGCCACGCGTAGTCGTCGTGAAACTCTGACTTCACTGACACCGACAGAAGCCAGCAGGCCGATTTCGGCTGCGCCGAGTTTTATACCCGGCTCCAGTACGGTGTCTCCCTGTCGACTATCTTCACCGGCATAGCGAACATTCTGGCCGGGTTTTACGGAGTTGCCGGCAAATGAAATCTGTTCGCCATCGCGTTTGACGTGCTCCTGCATCAGTACCGCGTCGGCACCTTCGGGCAAAACGGCACCCGTCATAATGCGAACGCATTGATGCGCGACAACTTCCCCGTTAAAAGGCCTGCCGGCAAATGACGCCCCGATGACTTCCAGCACGGTTTTCATCGAGTCGGAGCAGTCCTGACTGCGCACGGCATAACCATCCATCGCCGAATTGGCAAAAGGTGGGACATCGACATTGGCGACCAGCGGTTCGACCAGCACCCGTCCCAATGCGGAGCGGAGGTGAACTTGTTCTACAGCAGTAACGGTTTGCACAGCCTGCAGGATGCGCTGCCGGGCTTGTTCAACCGGTAACAGTTTCTGTTCGGGGGCTGCGCAACAGTCTGCGGGTGTGGTAGTCATGCCATCGCTCCATTCTGGTTAATTCTACACTGTCTCGCGGCCGCTAAGCCTCTATCCAGTTGCCGCCAGACCATTGATATCCTCAGTGAGTGTCAGGTATTAGTGGTCGTGGACAAGGGGTGTTTTTCGCATGCGCAGTGTAACAGGCCTGGATTGTGGTAGGGTATCAGTACTCCTTCAACCTGACATTGCTGTGTGGCTCTGAATCCGTCAATATCAGGTTGAAGGAGTACTAACCATGCAGCAGAGCACCGCCAGGATTCACCTTCCGCTGGCTGAACAGTGTAGGCAAGGTGATATCGATGTCATCGATCGATTTGTGGAAGCCGTGTGGATGGAGAACGGTTTGAGTGAAAATACGCTGGCGGCTTACCAGCGTGATTTATGGGGTCTTGCAGCCTGGCTGGCACAGCAGAAGATTCCCCTGCCGGAAGCCAGCCCGGCGGATCTGTTGGGGTTTCTGGCCAGCAAATACCGGGGTGGCCGGGCCTTGCGCAGTAGTGCCCGTCTGTTATCCAGTATGCGGCGCTTTTATCGCTATCTGGTCAGGGAAGGTCGGCGCCGGGATGATCCGACGGCCAATATCGAGTCGCCGAAAATGGACCGCCCACTGCCACATACCCTGAGTGAGTCTGAGGTGGAGGCGTTGTTAAACGCGCCCGATGTTTCCGAGCCTATGGGGTTGCGTGACCGGGCCATGCTGGAACTGTTGTATGCCAGTGGTCTACGGATATCGGAACTGGTCACATTGAGTTCGGAACGCATTAACCTCAATCAGGGTGTGGTGCGGGTGGTGGGAAAAGGCGATAAGGAACGTCTGGTGCCTGTGGGTGACGAGGCGGTGCTGTGGGTACAGCGCTACACCAGGGAGGGGCGTCCAAAACTGTTGCGGCAAAAATCCAGTGACAGGCTTTTTGTCTCACGTAAGGCAGGGAGCATTACGCGTCAGGCCTTCTGGTACCGCCTCCGCCAATATGCGGTTCGAGCGGATATCCGCAGGCATCTGTCCCCGCACACGCTGCGCCATGCATTTGCAACACATCTGGTGAATCATGGCGCCGATCTGCGCGTGGTGCAGATGCTGCTGGGACACAGTGATTTGTCGACGACGCAGATTTATACCCACGTGGCCAGGGAGAGGCTTAAGCAGATTCACCAGGCACATCACCCGCGTGGCTGATTTGTAGCGTAAACTGTCATACCATCAACCTGAATTTGACCGCGTACACGTGAACCATGGCTTCGACTCATGGTCAGAATCCAAACTATTTTATGAAAAAGCAGGTAACTAGTTGTGAAACAGATTAAAACGGCAATTTTTCTATGTCTGGCATTGTTTGCCAGTGGTTCGGTACTGGCTGATCGTGCCGCAGACGAAGCGTCCATTCGCCAGGCGTTGGGAGATGTTAAACCGGCTTCAGTTGAGCCGACGCCGGTAGCGGGGCTGTACGAAGTGGTTTTCGGGTCCAATGTGGTGTACATGAGTGCAGACGGGCGTTACATGCTCCAGGGTGAGCTGGTGGACGTCCAAAATCGTGTGAGCCTGACAGAACCGCGTCGCCGGCAGGTGACACGTACCGCCATCGACTCGGTCGGTGAGGACAACATGATTGTTTTTAAGCCGGAAAAGGTGGAACACGTTGTCACCGTTTTTACTGATATCGACTGCGGCTACTGCCGCAAGCTGCACAATGAAATGGATCAGTACCTCAATGAAGGCATCGAAGTGCGTTACATGATGTTTCCACGCGCCGGCGTAGGTTCGGAATCCTACAAGAAGGCTGTGGCGGTATGGTGTGCCGAAGATCGCAACGGCGCATTGACGGATGCCAAGAACGGCAAGGCGGTGGAGATGAAGTCCTGTGACAACCCCATTGATCAGCATATGGAGCTGGTTCGCCAGCTCGGAGCACGTGGCACACCGTTCATTGTTCTCGAAGATGGCAGTACCCAGCCCGGTTACGTGCCTGCCAAAAGGCTGGCGAAGCTTCTCAATCAGGGGGGCCGGCAATAGTCGTTGTTACCTGAGAGCACGTCGAATACACACGGAAATCCTTTATCTTTGAAATCCTTCGTGACCTTTGTGTCCTTCAAGGTGAATTGCGAAGCAAGACAAGGTGAATCGCCGATAGGCGAGAGAGGGTCCCCTGGGGGAGAGGGTCCTCCAGAGGAGCCTCTCGGAATGTCCCATTCCTCACCTTCTGCCCTGGGGCATGTGGTGAGCAAT
The DNA here is from genome assembly GCA_030618475.1 of Gammaproteobacteria bacterium. Taxonomy (GTDB): domain Bacteria; phylum Pseudomonadota; class Gammaproteobacteria; order DSM-19610; family DSM-19610; genus Thiogranum. Next base: position 6,140 of record JAUXDG010000173.1, read on the forward strand.
ATCGGGGCGCGTTGCCGTCTGCCCGATCAGGGTGGCATAATCACCGGCCGGGCTGATAAT
>JAUXDG010000151.1 GCA_030618475.1 Gammaproteobacteria bacterium
AGAGAGGGTGCCCTGGGGTACAAGGTGAACCGCCGTCAGGCGAGAGAGGGTGCCCTGGGGTACAAGGTGAATCGCCGTCAGGCGAGAGAGGGTCCCCTGGGGGATAGATCGGCGTTCCAAAATGTGAATTAATTTTGAAGCGAGCCCTAAGGGCCGTGGAAACAAAAAATTGTGCAAAATTGCGCCCGCAAGGTTGAGATTTGACACCTCCCCGGACTGCGATCATTCTGCGACACAGGGCTTTGTTTCCAGAACAAGAGAAACATCTGTTGAAAAATTACACATCCTTATTCCTGCTTATAGCAGTGGTTTTGGTCGGTGTCTTCCTGTACTGGCACGTAGACGGTCGCTATCAGGATTACATAAGCAGCCAGGAAGCACTGACCCAACAATCGACCACCGGCGCGGCAAGGTTGATCGGCCTGTATATCAAGGAAGCGCGCCAGCGAGTCGCCCTGTTTACCGAAGCGGAAGTGAACAGAATCAGTGGTCTTTCCCGGGATCCCGCTGATGAACGCTTGCAGGAACAGTTCGCGATAAGGGTCAAACAGCACTTTCCCGAGTCCTTTGCCTCAACTATCACCGATGAAGCTGGCAACATACTGATCGATGATTTCGACGGCAGGATTGCTGCATTATGCGAGGCAGATATCCTTCAATTTGCCGAGCTGAAATCGCAGAGTGTTTTCATCCACCCCAATCCCGTTGGCTATCATTTTGACATCATGGCCCATTGGCAGGGCGGGGGTGGCAACAAGGGTATTTTCTTTGTCAGTTTTAAACCAACGGAATTGGCGCGTATTCTGGCCAACAGCCAGCTGCACGATCACAGGCTGATTTTGCTACACAGCAACAAGCCCGGTCTTGTTGAGGTGACTGCCGATGGTAGCCGTGTTGATCTGGTGGATGGGCCAACATTGAGCGCTGAAGAGATGGCACGCATCGGTTTCACGGCCGATGTCGCAGGTAGCCTCTGGACACTGGCTGATTTACCCGCCGCGGGTCTGTTCGCTACCCACAAGGAAACACTGCAGCGCGAGGCAGTCTCTATCTTTCTGGTGTTCCTGCTATTCAGCGGGTTCATCTACCTGCTGGCCAGACGGGCAGAGCTACGTCGCGCCAGCGCCGAACAGGCGGTTCGCAGATCCCGGGGCCAGCTTGAAAAGCGCGTGGTTTATCGTACCCAACAATTATCCGAGATCAACACACAACTGGAGTCGGAGATACACGAGCGTAATCGGGCAGAGCTGGCGCTGAAGCAGCAAATTGAAGTACGCAAGCAGACGGAGGATGCGCTCCGCGCGTTGCATGAAATCACCTCGGCGCATGACCTTCCATTTCAGGAAAAGCTGCGGGCGTTGCTTGAAAATGGCTGCAGACAATTCAACCTTCCCATTGGAATACTTTCACATATTTACCGGGACAAATATGAAGTTATTCAGGCTATTTCACCCGATAACTCCATTCCGCCTGGCAGCATTCTTGAACTTGGTAATACCTATTGCAGCGAAACGATCAATGCCCGGGGTCCGATCGGCTTTGAGCACGCAGAGAAAACGCAATGGAAGACGCATCCCTGCTACCGGGAGCACAAACTAGAAACCTACTTCGGCATACCGGTAGTAACGGGGAACGAGGTCTACGGCACCTTGAATTTTTCAAGCCCGACACCACGTCATGTCCGTTTCACGTCTACGGATAAGGAAGTCCTCAATCTGATGGGGCAATGGGTCGGCGGTGAAATATACCGCCAACAAACTGAACAGGCGCTCAAAAACGAGAGAAACAGGGCGCAGCGCTATCTCGACGTTGCCGGCACTATAATTCTGGTGATTGGTGCCGATCAGCAGGTCCGCCTTATTAATAAGAAAGGCTGCCAGCTGTTGGGCAGGAAAGAGCAGGACATCATCGGCAGCAACTGGTTCGATACTGTCATACCGGCAGGCATCAGGGAGCACGTCAGGGGATTGTTCGATAAATTGATGTCGCAGGAGCTGGCTCTGATCGAGCACTACCAGAACCCGGTACTGACCAGCAGCGGAGAGGAAAGGCTTATCGCCTGGCACAATACACTGCTGTATGACGATGAGGGCAACGTTACCGCAACGCTGAGCTCCGGTGAAGACATAACGGTGCAGCAACACGCAGAAGAGCAACTGCGTCAGCGCGAAGAACAACTTCGACTGACACTGGAAAATGCACCGATTGGAATCCTGACTACCGATTTGGCGGGCAATCTGCTCACGGTCAATCCTACCTTGTGTACCATTTTAGGTTATTCCCCCGATGAACTGACAGGCATGACCGTCGAAGACATTACCCATCCCGATGACTGGGAAGAGACCACGAAAAACTTTCAGCAGCTTATACATGGCGACATCAACAGCTACGAGATGAACAAGCGCTATATTCGGCGCGATGGCGCAGTCATCACCGGCAGAGCGCGTGCCGGACTGGTACGCGACGCACACAACGAGCCGCTGCTGGTAGTGGGGGAAATTGAGGATGTCACTCAGCGTGAGCGCTCGGAAAAGTTGTTACGGCTGGTCGTCGAGTCAGCCCCGAACGGCATCGTCATGATGGATTCGTCGGGCCGGATTTTGCTTGTCAATGAACAGACAGAGAAATATTTTGGCTACCGGCGGGAGGAATTGCTGGGCCAGCAAATCGAGATACTGATTCCTGAACGTATGCGCAGCAGGCACCCCGACTACCGCAGCGGCTTCATCGCCGAGCATCGCGCCAGGGCTATGGGTCTGGGACGCAACTTGTTCGGCCTGCGCAAAGATGGCAGTGAGTTTCCCATCGAAATCGGCCTCAGCCCGGTCGAGACCGATCAGGAGTTGCTCATCCTCAGCGCGATTGTGGATATATCCGAGCGCGTTCAGGTTGATCACGAATTACGGCGTATGCGCACCTACCTCAAGAATATTATCGACTCCATGCCCTCGGTTCTGGTCGGCGTGGACAAGGAGGGACGGGTAACCGAGTGGAATCAGAGTGCGGTACAGACCACCCACGTGCCAACCGAACGGGCGATTGGAGAACTGTTCGGCACATTGTTTCCGGAATTTGAAACGCAGCTGGAAAATATTCAGCAGGCAATCGGCAGCCACATCCCGATACGAACAGAGCGTCTCATTTCCGAGAAAAACGGGGAAACGCACTATTTCGACGTCATGGTCTATCCACTGCTGGAGGATGGTGCGGCCGGCGCCGTGATCCGGATTGACGACATCACCAACCGGGTTCGCATGGAACAGATGATGGTGCAGACGGAAAAGATGATGTCCGTGGGCGGACTTGCCGCCGGGATGGCGCACGAGATCAACAATCCGCTGAGCGGTGTGCTGCAAAGCAGCCAGAATATCCAGCGCCGGCTGTCTGCTGATCTGGAGGCCAACCGTCGCACGGCCGAGGCATTGGGCGTTGACCTGCAGCTGGTGTATCGCTACCTGGAAGAACGCGGCATCCCGGAATTCGTTGAATCAATCCAGCAGGCAGCCAGCCGCGCCAGCCGAATCGTGGCAGACATGCTGGCCTTCAGCCGCAGCGCGACTACCGAGTTCCTGCCCGCACACATACACGAGATACTGGATACGGTGGTGCGGCTGGCGGCCAGCGACTATGATTTAAAGAAAAAATATGACTTCAAACAGGTCGAGGTTGTGCGTGATTTCGACCCGGAACTCGAATTGGTGGTTTGCGATCACACCGAGATCGAGCAGGTGTTTCTCAACCTGGTCAAGAATGCCGCTCAGGCTATGGGGCATTGCAACAGTCCGCTTCCACACCGGATTACCCTGCGTACCCGCAAGGATAATGAATACGCCCGGATCGAAGTCGAGGATAACGGTCCCGGCATGGACGAACAGACGCGGCGACGGGTGTTTGAACCGTTCTTTACCACCAAGGCTGTCGGTGAAGGAACCGGTCTGGGCCTGTCGGTCTCCTATTTTATGGTCACCGAGCAGCACAAGGGCACTATTGACGTCACCTCGACCCCAGGTGAAGGAACATGTTTTACGGTACGTTTGCCATTGCAACACAAGCCGGCGTAATCGCCAACTGCAATCACACGGTAGGGCCGGAGACAAACTGAACTATAATCAGCACTATGATCCTAGATTCCGCAGTTGACCGCTCCGAGGATATATTAACGTGTTGGTGTACATGATCTTTCATGGATTAAATAGATTCACCGTTCAACTGCGGAATCCAGGATGATGGCTGAAACAGCGAAAATCCTGACAATTGAGGACGAGTCCCCGATTCGCAACGGCATTGTTGCCTATCTTGAGGACAGTGGTTTTACCATGTTGGAGGCCAATGATGGTCTCAGCGGTCTGGAGCTATTTCGGCGCGAAGGACCCGATGTGGTGTTGTGTGATTTGCGCCTGCCGGGAATAGATGGTCTGGAGGTCCTGGCCACTATTACCTCCGAGTCACCGGAAACCCCGGTGATCGTGGTCTCTGGCGTCAGTCTGCTCAGTTATGCGGTACAGGCACTGAAGCGGGGTGCCTGGGACTATGTCACCAAGCCTATCCATGATATGGCGGTGCTGGAAAGTGCTGTGCGTCGTGTGCTGAAACACGCCGAACTCGTCCGCCAGAATCGCGAATACCGTGAGAACCTGGAAACGTTAAACGCGGAGCTGACCCAGACCCTGCGGCAGTTACAGGACGATGAGGAGGCCGGCCGGGCGATTCAGTCCCAGCTACTGCCGGAGGACAACAAACGTTTCGGTGATTACAGGTTCAGGCGGCGTCTATATCCTTCCATGTATCTCAGCGGGGATTTCATGGACTACTTCCCAATCGATGATCAGAGCATTGGCTTCTACATGGCGGATGTTTCCGGTCACGGTGCAGCCTCGGCGTTCGTGACGGTGATGCTTCATACACTGATCGTCCAGTACCGTGACACCTTGTGGCAGACGGCTGATATCACGATCAAGCATCCGCGGCGGGTCCTTCAGCGCCTTAACCGGGATTTTTGCCGCCAGAATCTGGATAAGCACCTCACTATGCTCTACGGCGTCATCGATCTGGAGAAAAACACCCTGGCCTACAGCAGCGGCGGGCAGTTCCCCTGTCCCTTGCTGTACGATGGCGAGGAGGTGCAGACACTCGACTGCCGGGGTCGTCCTGTCGGGCTGTTTGACGATGCGGAATTCAAGGAGTGGCAGGTCGATCTGCCTGAAACTTTTGATTTGGTCCTGGTATCCGACGGTATACTGGAACTGATGCCGGTCGATAAACTGCAGCAACGCTACAGTGCGCTGCTTTCCCGCTCGAAAGGGATAGACCTGGATCTCGGCGACATGACGGCCGGACTTGACGTGCTGGCTGATAAACACCTGCCGGATGACATCGCTTTAATGGTGATCGACAGGAATGGCCGCAATGGATAATGGCAAGGTATTGCATGCCAGCCATGATGGCATTCATGTGCTGCGTTTCGTCGGTGATATTCGCTACACTCTGAGTCCCTCTATCGATCTTTTTCTGAAAGAGATATTTTCCGGTCCGTCGCCAACGGGTTTCTTCATCGACCTGACAGAAACCGACAGTATTGACAGTACCAATCTCGGCCTGCTGGCGCGCATTGCCAAGTCAATGAAAAGTCTCAACGGTTCCCGGGTGACCATTTTATCGGATCGCACCGATATCAATTCGGTACTGATCAGTATGGCCTTCGACGAAGTCTTTGATATCGTCACCCAGGCAGCGCTGGAAACCGGAGCGGAAAAGGAGTTGGCCCGACAAAGCACTGACAAGGAAACCTTGACCCGCACCGTGCTTGAAGCACATCGTGCCCTAATGGAGCTCAGCGAGCGCAACGAGGAAATGTTCCGCGATGTGGTTACTACACTTGAAAAAAATATGGGGAAAGCTTGATAGCAACCGTTAGAATCACAACTTGAACTCTTTCAATCGCCATCGAGCGTTTCAGCGTAGAGGTGAAGACATGGTCAGTAAAGACTCCAGCGCCGGGCCATCGGACACTGTCGAACAGGCCATGAACAGAGTACTTCAGGCCGAGCGTGAGGCCGAGCAGGCGATTGCCGATTGCGAGTCTGAAGCGCGGCAGATAGTGCAGGCCGCTCAGCAACGCGTCAAGCGTATTGCCGACCGGACTGATGAGCGCATTACATTGATACAACTGCGTCTGGCTCAAAAAATCAAAGCACACATCGATGCGCTGGAGCGCGCTGATCGAAGCGCACAGCATGAACCATCGGCATACGATCTTGATGAAGCCGGGCTTGCCACGGTGGTTCAGGAAGTCGCTGCAGAGTTGACCGCTAACAGGCATTCACCGGGCGGCGGGCGAGAGAAGTCTGACGGTGAATAATGTCGCGCATTTTGCCTATGCACAGGCGCGCCTGCAGGCACGCCACGGACAGCGCGCCGATGAACAGGTGTGGCGGCGATTGCACAGCACCGGTGATCTGTCCAACTACCTGCAGATGGCACGGCAAACGGTTCTGCGCCCCTGGGTAATCGGTATAGATACCAGTCAAAGCAGTCATGACATCGAGTTTTCTCTGCGCCGCCAGTTTTGTCGTTATGTCGATGATGTCTCTCACTGGTTACCGGCTGACTGGCGGGCTGCGCTCCAGGCACTGAAACGTTTACCGGACCTGCCGGCCCTGCAGCATCTGTTGAGCGGTGCAAGCGTGCCGGCATGGATGCTGGATGATCCCGAGTTGCGTCATTTTGCCAGTGAGAGTGTCAGGCTGCGCATGGAAGCGATACAGGCTTCAGAGTATGGCTATCTGGTTCCGGCATGGCAGCGAGGGGAAACCCTGTATGGCGCCTGGTATGGCCACTGGCAGCATCAGTGGCCGGGTCCGGCCCGGCTTGAGGTGTCCATGTCACAGCTGGGCCGGCTGCTGTTGCAGCACATTCGGTCCCAGGACT
>JAUXDG010000010.1 GCA_030618475.1 Gammaproteobacteria bacterium
GCGTACAGCTGCGGCCAGTCAAGCCACTGATCCAGCCATGGCGGGCGTTGTTTCGTGGTACCACTGGCAATAATCACCTCCGGATCGGCCATCCGCACCGCTTCGCGATCGACCGCTCCGGCAAGGGCTGCAAGGTCTGCCAAAATGTTTTGCCCTCCGCACACGCGGATAAGCTGACTGATCAGGTGCTTACCACCGACGGTCATCAGGGGTTGATGCCAGATTTCATAGAACACACGGACCGGTGCCGCACGTGAATAGCGTTCAACCAGACGTCGGGTTCCTGCCCGGAATTTTTCGGCTGCAGCTAAGGCAGGCTCATCGCTTCCGGCCAGTAGCCCCAGGCGTTCCAGGTTGGTCGCAATATCCTCAAGACGACGCGGCTCGCTGTAGAATACCGGTATGCCGAACTGAATCAGCTGCTCGAGCTGCGGGGTGGGGTTGCCGCTTTTCCAGGCCACTACCAGATCCGGCTGTAAAGTGACAATCGACTCCACGTCGAGGTTCTGGGCGTCACCCACATGCGGACGCTGTGCCGCTTCGGGTGGATAATCGCTATAGCTCACCACGCCTACCACGGCGTCTCCGGCACCTGCAGCAAACAGTAATTCGGTGACGTGCGGGGCCAGACTGACAATACGTCGGGCGGGTTGGGCCAGGCTTATTTTTTTGCCGGTATCATCGGTTACCTGCAATGCGTTGACCGCTGGCGGCCAACTCAACAAGCAACAGCTTGCGGCGACAAATAACTGTTTAAACATTGACACAGTGTAGCGCAGGGAGGTGGCAGCGCTGGAATGCAACACCGGTTTTATGTATTGTTGGGTGAAAATGCATGGTTTAGTTGGATCTGCTTTGGAATCTCCCCCGATGCCTGAAGAAGCGACGACAGTCGGAACTGCAGCCACACTTATTGAGTGTGCCTTGCGGGATTACGACGTTGATATCGAAACGATTTATCATGACGCTGGCCTCGATTTTGAGGCTGTTGTCTCACCTGGCACGCGTTATCCCTTTGCCAAAATGCAGCTCATGTGGCGGCTTGCCGTGGAAAGAAGCGGCGATCCCTGTTTTGGCTTGTCTGTCGCTGAGCATGTGCGACCACAAGCCTTTCATGGTCTTGGTTTTGTCTGGTTATCCAGTGACACCCTGTTTGATGCATTGAGTCGCCTGGTCAGGTATCAACGTCTGATCTCTACCGTTGCCGATATCTCGCTGGAGGAAACGGACGATTCGGTTATGCTGATAGTCAATATTCTTCAGCCGTCCGGTCAGCTTGAGCCGGCAAGTATTGACGCTGCGGTGAGTGTTTTTTTGCATATGTGCAGGATGGCTGCGTGTGGGCCATTTAACCCGGAGCGGGTGTCGTTAAGGCGTCCGCGACCGCCCTGTGCAGAGCGTTTTGAATCCCTTTTCCAGGCCCCCGTTCAGTTTGGTGCGGAGAATAATATTCTCTATTTCGATCCCCAGTCGATACACAAACCGCTGCCGGGTGCAGACCCGGAGTTGCTGCGGGCCAATGATCAGGTGGTGGTTGATTATCTGGCTCGCTTTGATCGTGAAAGTTTATCGATGCAGGTGCGTTCGCTGTTAATCGAGTTGTTACCGGATGGTCAGCCGACTCAGCAAGGTATCGCCAGCTCCTTGAATCTGAGCGTCAGAAATCTGCAGCGCAAACTGCACTCGGAAGGAATCAGTTTCAAGCACCTGCTCGATGAGACACGCAAGGAACTGGCGACACAGTATATCCGCGATAGCAATCGGCGTATCGGTGAGATTACTTACCTGCTGGGCTTTTCCGAACCCAGTAATTTCACCCGTGCCTTCCGTCGCTGGACGGGCCTTTCACCCAACGAATATCGGCAAAAGCACTAGTACGAGTAGCCTATATCACCTCCTCGCGTGCAATGGTTAAACTGTCGGGTGCAATGATACCCAGGCGCGCCTGATTACCGTTGACCCGGGTCAAGGTCAGCTGAATCGGCCCATCCTTGAACAACTCTGAGACTGGCGTGTCCGGATCCAGTTCGTTTGACGGAAATATAAAAATGGATTCACCGGTACGGCGGGTCAGTACCAACATGAGATTACCTTCTGAATCGATTTAACGTCCATATACAGGGTGGCAATCGGCCAACGACGCCACGTCAGCAGACAAGATAGGGATAAATGTGAAATACGGTTAATCCGCGCGCGCCAATCTATTGGCCTCGTGGCACGCTTTCCGTGCCTGTGAAAACCTGGTTTTATGATCGTTGAATCAAGTTTTTTGCAATGTAGGCAATAATGTCTCGCGACGAAACGATGCCGTTCGGCCGACCGGACTCGTCGATGAGTGGCAGGTAGCGAAGATCGCTGACGATCATGCGTTGAATCGCATAACCGAGGGGGTGATCGGGTTTGCTGGTCTCTGGAGCCCCGGACATGAATTCTTCCACCGTACACTGTTCCAGTCTCGGCGCTTCAAGTGCAACTTTTTGCAACAGGTCCCGTTCTGTCAGGATGCCCGTCAGTGAGCCGTCTTTAGCGGTGACCAACAGGCAGCCAATATGGTGATTGCGCATCAATTCGAGGGCATCCGCCAGAGACGTGTGCGGTTCGACCGTCAAAGGCCGTATCGGCAGCAGGCAGGCGACCGGGTCTTCCATCAGGCTGCGTTCCACCCCGCTTTCGGCCTGTGGCACGTCGTCCCGGGTCAGACTGCTGAGGCATTGCTCACACTGGTCAGCACCGGGTAGATTTTCATAGCCGCAATTCGGACATTTCATCGGTTTTCCCCGTGGCAATGTTCAGCTTACCACCCAGGTCTCGCCTTGGCGGAACAGGGCGTCCAGGTCGGGCGGCCGCTGCGCTTGTGCAGTCCTCACCTGCTGCATGAGCAGTTCGCTGTAAACGGGCTTGTCGATAGCACGGAACACACCGAGCGGTGTTGGAAAATGCGGTGGACCCATGCGCGAGAGAAAATAGGCGAGGGTCGGTTCGCTGGCGCGTTCATCGTGGACCAGCAGTTGATCCTCGCCCACCTCTGCAACCTCGACCACCTCCGGCGTAAAGCCGTTCAGGCGTATCCCTTTCTCTCCCTTTTTGCCGAATCGCATGGGCTTGCCGTGTTCGAGATAGAGGACATTCTCCAGTCGCTTGTCCGGATCGCTCAGATGTGCCCAGGCACCATCGTTGAAGATGATGCAGTTCTGCGCTATTTCCACCAGCGCTGCACCACGGTGTTCAGCCGCGCGTTTCAATACCCCGGACATATGTTTCTGGAATACGTCCACGGTTCGGGCAATGAAGCTGGCCTCAGAGCCGATCGCCACACCGATGGTGTTGACCGGGTTTTCAATAGAGCCGTCCGGACTGGACTGGGTTTTCGCCCCGAGTGGCGAAGTCGGTGAATACTGACCTTTGGTCAAGCCGTAGACCTGGTTATTGAACAGCAGAATATTGATATCGACATTACGTCGCAGCGCGTGGCTGAAGTGGTTGCCACCGATGGCCAGACCGTCGCCATCGCCGGTTATCACCCAGACCTGCAGTTCGGGCCGTGCGCACTTGAGTCCCATGGCCAGTGTCGGTGCCCGCCCATGGATGCTATGGACCCCGTAGGTGTTCATGTAGTAAGGAAAGCGGCTGGAACAGCCGATGCCCGAGATCATGACGATCTTCTCGCGCGGTACACCCAGCTCCGGCAGCATCTTTTGCATCTGCGCGAGAATGGCGTTGTTGCCGCAGCCCGGACACCAGCGCACATCCTGGTCCGAGACAAAGTCCTTGCGGGTCAGCTTGATGTCCTCGGGGACAGTGTTCATGACAGCAGCTCCTCGATCCTGGTCTCGATTTCAGTGATGGTGAATGGTTGCCCCTGCAGCTTGGAGAAGCTTACCGTGTCCACCAGGTAGCGGGCGCGAATCAGCAGGGCCAGCTGCCCATCGTTCAGCTCGGGAATCAGCACCCTGTCGTAACGGCTGAGGATTTCGCCGAGCTCGGACGGGAAGGGGTTCAGGTGGCGTAAGTGGACATGGGCCACGGCAAGACCCTTGTCCTGAGTCCGCTGTACCGCAGTGGCTACAGCACCGTAGCTGCCGCCCCAGCCGAGTACCAGCAAGGCCGCCTGTTCGGGACCATTGACCTCGATTTCCGGTAAGAAAGCGGCGACGCGCTGCACCTTGTCGGCGCGCAATCGGCACATGGCTTCATGGTCTTGCGGCGCATAGCTGACGCTGCCGCTGCCCGGATGTTTTTCCAGCCCGCCCATGCGGTACTCCATGCCGGGTGTTCCCGGCAGCAGCCAGGGGCGCGCGAGGGTGGAAGCGTCACGTGAGTACGGCTGAAAGCCTCTGGCTTCAACGGGGTGCTGAACCTCAATGGTCGGGATGTCATGCAGCGACGGAATACGCCACGGTTCGCTGCTGTTTGCCAGGTAGCCCTCGCTGAGGATGAACACCGGTGTGGTGTGTCGCACGGCAATACGAAACGCTTCGATGGCAACGGCAAAACAGTCGGCCGGACTGTCGGGTGCCAGCACCGGTATCGGACTTTCGCCATTGCGGCCAAACAGTGCCTGCAACAGGTCGGCCTGCTCGGTCTTGGTGGGCAGGCCCGTGGAAGGCCCACCACGCTGAACATTGAAAATGACCAGCGGTAGTTCCAGCATAATCGCCAGATTGATCGCCTCACTCTTGAGGCAGACGCCGGGACCGCTGGTGCCGGTAACGGCAAAAGCACCGCCGTACGCCGCGCCGATGGTCGAACCCATGGCCGCGATCTCGTCTTCGGCCTGTATGCTGCGAACGTCCAGATGCTTCCAGCGTGACAGATGGTGCAGGACCTCGGAGGCCGGCGTGATCGGGTAACTGCTGTACACCAGCGCTTTCTGCGCCAGTCGTGCCGCGGTCACCAGTCCCAGAGCCATGGCTTCGTTGCCGTTGATCATGCGGTAGCTGCCGGCCTCGACGGGTGCCCTGGGAACGCTCCATTGCACGGCAAAGGCTTCGCTCGTCTCGCCATAGTGATAGCCGGCCTGCAAGGCGCGCCGGTTGGCTTCCGCCACCAGCGGGTGGCCGGCGAACTTGTTGCTGATCCATGCCAGACTCTGTTCGAGCGGGCGTGCATAGAGCCAGTACACCAGGCCCAGGGCGAAGAAATTCTTGCAGCGCCGCTTTGCCGTGTGTTTGAGGTCCACCGCCTCCAGCGCCTTGAGCGTCAGTGAAGAAATCGGTACCGGGTGCAAACAATAGGTGGAGCCTAGTGCCGGGTCATCCAGGGGATTTGTCGCGTAGTCGGCCTTGGCCAGGTTGCGCTCGCTGAACATGTCCCGGTCGCTGATGACCACCCCGCCGGGTTTGAGCCGCGGCAGGTTCACCCTGAGGGAGGCCGGATTCATCGCCACCAGCACGTCCGGGTTGTCGCCGGGAGTATGGATCTTGTGACCGGCAAAGTGGACCTGGAATGCCGACACGCCGGCCAGCGAACCGGCGGGGGCGCGAATTTCCGGGGGGTAATCGGGCAGTGTGCTGACGTCGTTGCCATACACGGCGGAGGTGGTGCTCAGCTGGGTGCCGCTCAGCTGCATTCCGTCGCCTGAATCACCGCAGAACAGCACAGTGACCTGTTGCAGCTCTTCGCGGGTTCTGCTGCTCATCGACTGCCATCCGCTCCGGTCGGTACTGGCGGCAATCTGCGTGACGGTCTATGCACGGCGTCAGCCTCCTTCCGGCGAGCGGGCATGCTGTTCGGGGTCCGGAGGCAGGTTCAGCACCTGGTCTGCGAAATGGTTGGCCATGAACTGGGCAATGTCCTTGTGGCGCACACAGGCAACCACGCGTCCCTGCCTGTCGAGTACCGGTACCTGTCGAAAACCACCCTCGTGCATGCGTATAACCACCTTCCAGACCGGATCATTTTCAGCAACGGTGACCGGGTCGCGAGTCATGAAGCCGGAAACCGCTTGTGACAGCGTCTCGCTATCACCGACCACCGACAGAAACACATCGCGTTCGGTAAAAATACCGGCCAGCCGATCCTCTGCCGTGATCAGCGCATAGCCCAGGCCCTGCTCGCGCATGGCGCGAATGGTATCCTCGACGCTGGTTGACTCATTCAGCAGCAGCGGGGTTTGCAGTTCCAGGGCCAGTACTTCGACCTGTCGCAGGCTGAGTTCAATCTTCATACTGTGCGCCCCTTGAACCTGGATTCCGCAGTTGACCGCTCCGAGGATATATTAACGTATTGGTGTGCATGATCTTACATGGATTAAATGGATTCGCCGTTTGGGTGAGTCGCTACGACCCGTGTAGCCGCCCTGAGTGCCCGCCTGGCTATGCACATTTTTTTGCTACGCCATCCGAATACTCAGGACGACCACACAGGCCGTTCAACTGCGGAATCCAGGTTGAAATCAAGGTATCACAGTGTACGCCTTAGCCATGACGTCCGTCAGCCCCCGCTCAACGCCATGCCCTGGCCGGCTTTTTTGTGCAGCAGCACGTGACACAGGATAGCAAATGAATTCCAGTGTTTGACAAGTCCACGCAAAGTGCTTCCGGAATCCGGGGCCTGGTTTGAGCCGATGCTTCATGTTATGCCAATAGTGCTAATCGGAAGAGCGATATATTTCGGCATCATTCAGATAGCAGGAAGTTTGATCTCGATCATTGACTCCGTACATTTATCGTTCAGTAGAGGGTTATCAATATTGCAATGTTCGTCTATTGGTCTAATTTTTAATTAGGTGGTGAAATATTATGTTGGGTTCAGTGGCTCACAGACGGTTTGACTGTTTGACTATTAAAGGAGAATGCCAGATGAGCGATCTAATGGTCGATGTCACTCTTCATCTAGATGAAGATACAACACATGATGAACGCGAAAAATTCCGTGATACTTTATTGGCGTTGGATGGTGTTATGGCTGCAGCGTGCCATGATGAAAAATCACATCTCATATTGATTGAGTATGACCCGGAGATCATTAACTCGATAGAGTTTGTCAATACGGCCAAAAAGAGTGGATTTCATGCCGAGTTGATCGGCTTCTGATTCCTTGTGGGTGTTCCGCCCGGGGTGCTGACGAAGTGCGGTAATGGTGGTTCAACGTGGCGATGGTCACTTGGGGGGGGCAAGATGCGCGACATGCTATCCCATCGTGAAAGCTACGTAAGCTGGCAGCTGTATTTTGAAGTGATTGGAGGTGAATCTAATGGACTCGACAACTAACAGTAACAGCGCCTTTTTAACTCATCCCTGGTGGGTAATGGGCCAGCCTGTGGAAGGGCAGTGCGGAATGTGTATCAATGAAACCGCCACAAGAGCCAGAGCCGGTCTTCTGAATGTGTTATCCGCAACCACAATCTTTATCTTGTTGGCGGCTCCGGAACTTGACCCTATCCGGTATGTGGCACCATTTGTGATTTTCGATATGGTAGCGGGCGCTACATTCGGTTTAACGCCTTTCAGTCCTGCCGGCATTTTCGGCACTATGATAACCAGGAAAATTCGACCCGTCTGGAAGCCAATCAAACCTAAAAGGTTTGCCTGGACGTTAGGGGCAACGCTGGGGGTTTGTTGTCTGACATTCTGGGCGCTCGGATGGCAAACGTCGGTCATCGCGGTACTCAGCATCTGCTTCCTGCTGACCTGGCTTGAAGCGGTACTCGGATTCTGCGTGGGTTGCTGGATGTATTCTCTATTGGTTAAGTGTGAGGTCTGTCAGATGCACTGAATGCTTCACACCAGGCCGTCGATCGAACTTGTAGCGGTCAGAAAATTAGACATCATTTACCGCAACCACGCAGCGGTTAATTTCTTACATCCGTCACTCCAATCACACGTCGCATTACAACTGTAGCGTAAGTCAGTCAGGTAGCAGGGTTCTTGTCCCAGTTCCCGCTGAATCTCTCGGATAAGAATTTTCTTTTCGGAATTTAAATGGTGCGCGCTTACGCCGATGTGGCGTGCTAAATCGGTTAACTTCTCTATATGCATCCAATACACCAAAATAGTTTTAACTGAAATTTCAAAAGTAAACCGGGAGGTTTCATACCGTTGTTATCGGTAATGTTGGGCAAAACATAATACCGCTGCCCCCCAGGCAAATAGCCGTCTGAACAAACCCCGTTTCTGCACGAATCCTTCACATGGGCCGCAAACAAAACGGTGGCCCGAATACCTGAAGGGCATAAAGGCCACCGCTTTCCGGTTTAAGTCATTGTTTTCTTGTGATAATTATAATTCAATGGCGACGTCTTAGATTGCCAGTTAATGCCCATTCTTAAAGCCACGCGTTCACCCGAAAAGCAGCGCGTCAATTTCCTTCTCAGCCTCGATCCAGTCCTGAAACTCGCCACCCTGATCAAAGCCCCGCTTCTCCGCTTTGTGATAGGCCGCCACAGCAATCACCTTCCAGCGTTCGTCGGGAGAACTTTCTATCAGAGATGTATCTGGCTTGGTGGGTTTTGTGTACTTCCTGGTTGTCTTTGTCGCCGCGGCCCTGCGGCGGCCTCCGGTCTTTTTCCTGGTAGTGGTAGTCATGCTTTTTCCCTTTGAATAAACAGCAGCCAAGATCCAGCAAGAGCCATGCCGATTCGCGGAAACTCGAATTATTATACACAATTATCAAAGCGTTGCAGGCGCTGGCTGTGACGCCTTGATTAAGGGTGGCAGCGGCCAGTGTCTCGGATCAGCGACGCTCAATTGAGACATAATGCCAGGATACTGATTTTGTGAATGATAACGGCGTCGCTATTCAGGTACAGATGGCCTGAAATGCTGGCCTCGTGGTATAAACCCACTGACTGGGGCATTCTGGAACTCGTCGGGTTCAAAGCCGTACATCAAGCACAATTTCTCCGCGCTTTGCTTTCAGCAGCCTTTTATTGAACGCGGTGCGCGGGGTAGAGTGGCTGGAAAGGTGGCTTGTTAAATACCGCTGGCTTTCCGGGAGCCGGGACCTCGCGGAAAATATTTAAATTAGTGTTTTATTTGGTCGGGGCGAGAGGATTTGAACCTCCGACCCCTTCGTCCCGAACGAAGTGCGCTACCAGGCTGCGCTACGCCCCGATTTAGTAACTGCGGCTCACCGAAAACTCGGCTAAGCCATATAGTGCCTCTTTATAAGGACTGGCAGGTAGTTCGGCCAGTGCTTCGATGGCTGTATCCGCCTCTCGCTGCGCGGCTTGCGCAGTGTACGCGATGGCATTGGTTGATTCAATCGCTTCCAGAACCGGTTGGATATGCGATCGGCCACCGTTTTCGATGGCCTGGCGAATGGCCTTTACCTGCCCCGGGCTGCCGTTGCGCATGGCATAAATGAGCGGTAGCGTGGGCTTGCCTTCGGCCAGATCGTCACCGATATTCTTGCCGATGTTTGCACCCGATGAACCGTAGTCCAGTGCATCATCGATGAGCTGGAAGGCGGTACCCAGATGCATGCCATAACGAGCCATCGCCTGTTCGATCGCCTCTGGCTGCTTACCCAGCACGGCGCCCAGTTGTGCGGAGGCTTCAAACAGTTTGGCGGTTTTATAACGGATGACGTCACGATAGAGGCCTTCCGTAGTATCCGGGTCGTGGCAATTGAGCAATTGCAGGACTTCGCCTTCGGCGATGACGTTGGTGGTGGTGGAGAGAATTTCCATGACGCGCATGCTGCCAATGCTGACCATCATTTCAAACGAGCGCGAGTAGAGGAAGTCACCGACCAGTACGGCCGTTTCATTGCCCCATATGGCATTGGCCGTCTCGTTGCCACGGCGCAGGTCGGAAGCGTCGACCACGTCATCGTGCAGCAGCGTCGCGGTGTGGATGAATTCGATGACGGCGGCCAGTTCAATGTGATGTTCGCCCTGGTAACCGCAGGCGCGGGACGCCAGCAACACCAGCAGCGGCCGCAACCGTTTGCCGCCGCTGTTTATAATGTAGCGGCCCAGTTCGTTGATCAGCGCGACATCCGAACTCAGACGCGCAAGAATGAGTTGATTGACCGCTTTGGAATCCGCCTGTACCAGTGCCCGAATATCGTTGATATTCAGGCCGGCTCTTTGATTTTCAAGAACTTCCTGCATAGGTCGAGCTGTATGTTTAAGTGAAACGGAACACCGCTGTATTTATTGTCTAGTCTAACTGCCAGCAGCGCATGGTACCAGAAACCAGACGGTTTGACCCAAACCCGGAGAATCTATAGAATTGCGCGTCTTTCGGGCGCTGTAAGTTGGAGAATCGGCCATGTACGCAGTTATCATGACTGGTGGCAAACAATATCGTGTAAGACAGGGTGACAAGCTTCGCGTTGAGAAGCTGGACGTCGCTGAAGGTGAAAGTGTCGACCTGGACCAGGTCTTGATGGTGGTCGATGGTGACGATGTCAAGATCGGCACGCCGGTCCTGGACGGTGGAAAGGTCACCGCTGCAGTGAAGGCACACGGTCGTGGCGACAAAGTGGATATCATCAAATTCCGTCGTCGCAAGCATCATCTGAAGCGTCAGGGTCACCGTCAGGCGTATACAGAATTGGAAATCACGGGCATATCTGCCTGAGCGTGAGGTAAACAGCAATGGCACACAAGAAAGCCGGTGGTAGTACCAGAAACGGGCGTGATTCAGAATCCAAACGCCTGGGTGTTAAGCGTTATGGCGGACAGGAAGTTCTGGCTGGCAATATTATAGTACGCCAGCGTGGTACGCATTTTCATCCTGGCGTCAACGTGGGCTGCGGTAAGGACCACACCCTGTTTGCCAAGGCAGACGGTGTCGTGAAGTTCGTAATCCGCGGTCCAAAGAGTCGCAAATTTGTGGACGTGCTTTCGTCCTGATCGGTTTCCGGTCTCGATTAAAAGCCCCGTCCGGTACGGGGCTTTTTTGTGTTCCCTGGTAGTTGACTTTATGTGTGTGTAACGAAACCTGATTATGAAATTCGTCGACGAAGCCACAATTGATGTCAAAGCCGGTGACGGGGGCAACGGCTGTGTCAGTTTTCGCCGCGAGAAATTCATTCCGCTGGGTGGACCGGACGGCGGCGACGGCGGCGATGGCGGCAGTGTTATGATGATCGCTGATGCCACGCTGAATACCCTGGCGGATTTTCGTTATGAGCGTCATTTTGCTGCGCGGCGTGGTGAGAACGGGCGTGGCCGCAACTGTACGGGCAGGAAAGGCGACGACCTCGAAATCCGGGTGCCCGTCGGTACGCTGGTATACGAGGAAGATACCGATGAGTTGATGTGTGATCTGGTTGAGGATGGACAGCGTCTGCTCGTTGCCCGCGGCGGCTTTCATGGGCTCGGCAATACGCGTTATAAGAGTTCCACCAATCGTGCGCCACGCCAGTCGAAACCCGGAACAGCTGGTGAGCAACATAACTTACGCCTGGAATTAAAGTTGCTGGCTGATGTGGGACTGCTCGGCAAACCCAACGCGGGCAAGTCCACCCTGATCCGGGCCATTTCTTCCGCCAAGCCCAAAGTTGCCGATTACCCCTTTACCACGCTTTACCCGAACCTCGGTGTGGTTCGTGTGGAGCCACACAGAAGTTTCGTGGTGGCCGATATACCCGGCCTGATTGAAGGCGCCGCTGAAGGCGCCGGACTGGGGGTGCAGTTTCTCAAGCATCTGTCGCGTACTGGTTTGCTGTTGCATCTGGTCGATGTGGCGCCGATGGATGGCAGTGATCCGGTGCAGGATGTTCAGGCTATTGTGCGTGAGCTGGAAAAATTCAGTGCAGAACTGGGTGAGCGAGAACGCTGGCTGATATTGAATAAAACCGATCTGTTGCCGGAACACGAGAGGCAGCCGCACTGCCAGGATATTGTGCAACGGCTGGACTGGCAAGGACCGGTGTTTGAAACTTCAGCCTTGTCCAGACAGGGTACCCGGCCGCTGCTGTGGGCAATCATGGAGTCTATCGAGAAGCAACGGCAAGGCGGCGCTGAAGAAACATGAGCAGTCGAAGTAACCGCGCACAGATCGGCAAGGCAACTCGCTGGGTTATCAAGATCGGCAGTGCGCTGCTGACCGATAACGGGCGTGGCCTCGATATGAAAGCGATTCACCTCTGGGTCGAGCAAATGGCTGCGCTGCGTCAGCGTGGCTGTGAGCTGGTGCTGGTGTCTTCAGGTGCAGTTGCAGCCGGGATGAACCGTCTGGGCTGGCATGGCCGGCCGCACGAACTGGTTTCCCTGCAGGCTGCGGCGGCTGTCGGGCAGATGAGTCTGGTGCAGGCCTACGAATCGAACTTTCAGCGACACGGCTTGCATACGGCGCAAGTGCTTCTGACCCACGATGACCTGGTTAACCGTACGCGTTACCTCAATGCCCGTAGTACGCTGCGTAAATTGCTCGGCCTGGGCGTTGTTCCTGTTGTTAATGAAAACGATACCGTTGCCTGTGATGAATTGCGCTTTGGTGATAACGATACCCTCGCGGCGCTGGTTGCCAATCTGGTGGAAGCGGAACTGCTGGTGATTCTCACCGATCAAGCGGGTGTGTTTGATTGTGACCCGCGCCACAATGAGGCTGCCAGGCTGATTGACAGGGCCGACGCCGGTGATTCCCGCCTGTGTGCGGCGGTCAGTGGTTCCAGCAGCAGTGGCCTCGGGCGAGGAGGTATGGCGAGCAAGGTGAAGGCAGCGGAACTGGCGGCACGATCCGGCACCGTGACCTGGATTGCCGGGGGGCGTGAAACGCGGGTGCTGGAGAGGATCGCAGCCGGTGAGCCGCTCGGTACGGTGGTGCATCCCGCCAGCGGTCGCCTGGCGTCACGCAAACAGTGGCTGGCCGGACAGCTGCAGGCCAAGGGGCGTTTGAGGCTCGATGCAGGGGCGGTCAGGGTTTTGCGGCAGTCGGGATCGAGTCTGCTGGCGGTGGGTGTTACCGCTGTGGAAGGCGATTTTCAGCGCGGTGAGGTTGTCAGTTGCCACGATCCTGATGGTGCTGCAGTCGCCCGCGGTCTGGTGAATTACGATGTTGCAGAGGCGCGTAAAATCATCGGCCAACCGAGCGAGAAAATCGAGCAGCTATTAGGGTATGTGGACGAGCCCGAGCTGATTCACCGGGATAATCTTGTATTACTCTGAATGCCGATGGATTCTAATCAACAGCTGTGTTTATTCAGCAGAGACAGACCCGCCTGCGGGTGGATATTTTGGCTGGGTGACGGTTTGAACAGAGCAATAAAAAAGCCGGTCTGTGACCGGCTTTCTCGGCAACCTGGAAACAATCCGCGATCAGCTTTGCAGCGCGCGGACGTGTTGACCAAGGCGGCTTTTATGCCGGGCAGCCTTGTTTTTATGGATCAGACCCTTGCCGACAGATTTATCGATAACCGGAACAGCTTTCCGGTAGGCGGCCTGGGCAGCTTCCGCATCACCGGCAGCAACTGCTTTAATGACATTCTTGAGATGAGTACGCAGCGCGGAGCGCTTGCCGGCATTGCGCTGACGGCGGTTTTCCGCCTGATGGGCGCGTTTGCGAGCTTGAGCCGAGTTTGCCAAAATAATTCTCCTGTTCCAGGTTCCAAAGAGCCGGGTACTATGCGGATTTCCGCAGAATTTGTCAATGTGGCGGCGCTGGAATGAGCAGTCGACTGGTTAAAAGTACCGCCACAGTGGGCGCTATGACGCTGATTTCGCGCGTGTTGGGGCTGCTGCGCGATATGGTGTTTGCGCGCTTTGGTATCAATGCGGGTATGGATGCCTTTTTCGTGGCTTTCAAGATCCCCAATTTTATGCGCCGACTGTTTGCCGAAGGGGCCTTTTCACAGGCCTTTGTGCCGGTACTCAGTGAATACAAAACCCGTCAGGACCAGGCTGAGGTCAAGGCGCTGGTCGACCGTGTGGCGGGTACCCTGCTGGGTCTGCTGGGACTGCTGGTGCTGGTCGGCGTGCTGGCCAGTCCGCTACTGGTCTTGCTGTTTGCACCGGGATTCTGGAGCAACCCGCTGAAGTTCGATCTGACCGCAACTATGCTGCGCTTCACGTTTCCCTACCTGTTATTCATGGCGCTGGTCGCGTTTGCAGCCGGCATTCTCAACAGCTACGGGCGCTTTGCAGCGGCGGCCTTTACACCGGTCTGGTTGAACGTGGTGTTGATCGCCATGGCGCTGCTGGTCGCTCCCGGTCTGCAACAGCCGATGATCGCGCTGTCCTGGGGTGTGTTGATTGCGGGCTTTGTGCAGCTGGCGTTTCTGCTGCCGGCACTGGCGCGGATCCGCTTGTTGCCGCGGCCGCGCTGGGGGCTGAGGGATGCCGGGGTGCGTAAGATACTGAAGCTGATGGTGCCGGGTATCATCGGTTCGTCGGTATCGCAGATCAACCTGTTGTTCGATACCTTGCTGGCTTCTTTTCTGGTGACCGGTAGCGTGAGCTGGCTGTATTATGCCGACCGGCTGGTCGAGTTTCCGCTGGGTGTTTTCGGTATCGCGCTGGCCACGGTGATTCTGCCGATTCTTTCCCGTACACACGCCAGGGGATCGGCAGAGGAATTTTCACAGACGCTGGACACTGGTTTGCGCTGGGTGCTGTTAATTGGCCTGCCGGCTGCCGCGGGTCTGATCATTCTTGCCAAACCCGTGCTGTCGACGCTGTTTCAATATGGCGATTTCCAGCGCCACGATGTGGATATGGCGGGCCTCGCGCTGGTAGCCTACGGCCTGGGTCTGCCCGGATTCATGCTGGTCAAGGTGCTCGCGCCCGCCTTTTTTTCTCGCCAGGACACAAAAACACCGGTAAAGATCGCCATTCGCGCCTTGATTTCCAATATGGTGATGAATGTGTTGTTTGTGGTTCCGCTGGTGCTTCTCGAAGTCCCCGGGGCGCACGCCGGATTAGCGCTGGCAACAGCGCTGGCGGGCTATATCAACGCTGGCCTGTTGTACCGCCAGTTGCGGTGCGATGGTGTGTTTCGGCCGGATGCCGGTTGGCCGCGCTTGCTGCTGCAGATGATGTTTGCCATCACTGTCATGGCTGTCGTGGTCTGGTGGGGGGCACCGGGTGTCGAGGTGCTGACAAGCCTGTCGGGTGCGCAGCGTGCACTGCAGATCAGCCTGTGGATAGTGGCAGGGGTGGCGAGCTATCTGCTTGCCTTGTGGCTGGCGGGTGTGCGTCTGTCGCTGTTATGGGCACCGGCTGCAGAAACCGGGCGCAAACCATGACACGGCCGCTAACTTCATTATAATTCGGTGTTTTGGGCGATGCGACTGATACGAGGACTGCACAATCTGCATCATTCCCAGCTGGGGAGTGCCCTGACTATCGGCAATTTTGATGGTCTGCATCGCGGCCACCAGGCGGTGCTGCGGCACCTGCGGCAGCGCGCTGCTGAGCAGCAGCTGGCGACGACGGTGATGACGTTTGAACCGACGGCACAGGAGTATTTTTCACCCGGGACGGCACCGGCACGTTTGCAGCGTCTGCGCGACAAACTGGCCATGCTGCAGGAACTGGACGTCAATCAGGTGCACTGCCTGCGTTTCAATCAGGAGCTGGCTGCGTTGAGCGCAGACGCCTTTGTCCGGCAAATCCTCGTCGAGGGACTGGATGTGCGTTACCTGGTGGTGGGTGACGATTTCCGTTTCGGTAAGGAGCGTCGCGGCGATTTCGCCTTTTTGCAGCAAGCCGGTCAGCGATACGGATTTGAAGTGGTCAGTACCCGTACCTTTCTTGAAGGTGAGGACCGGGTCAGCAGTACACGCATACGCCAGGCGCTGGCCGAGGGCGATCTGGCCATGGCAGAGCAGTTGCTGGGCAGGTCATACCGTATCTGCGGGCGGGTGTCGCCGGGGCAGCAGCGCGGGCGTACCATTGGTTTTCATACTGCCAATGTACGCCTGCACCGGGTCGTTTCGCCGCTAAAAGGTGTGTTCGCGGTGCGCGTGTACGGCCTGGGTAGCGACGTGTTGAACGGTGTTGCCAATGTCGGTACACGGCCAACGGTAGACGGCAGTTACTGTGTACTGGAAATACACCTGTTTGATTTTGATTCGGATATATACGGCCGCCATCTGGATGTTGAGTTTTGCAGGAAGCTTCGTGAGGAAAAGAAATTTGAATCGTTCGAGGCATTAAAGCAACAGATTGAGTTTGATGCCGAACAGGCGCGGACATTTTTCAGCGAGTGAGTGTGAGAGTGAGTAACTATAAAGACACTTTGAATTTGCCCCGGACAAAGTTCCCGATGAAAGCGAATCTTGCCAACCGGGAACCGGACACGCTGAAATACTGGGATGACATCGACCTGTACGCCAAATTACGCGAGCTGGGACAGGACAGGCCGAAATTCCTGTTGCACGACGGGCCACCCTACGCCAACGGCGATATTCATATCGGCCATGCGGTCAACAAGATTCTCAAGGACATCATTGTCAAAAGCAAAACCCTGAGCGGTTTTGATGCGCCTTATATCCCCGGCTGGGATTGCCACGGCCTGCCAATAGAACTCAATGTGGAAAAGAAAATCGGCAAGGTCGGGCAAAAGGTGGATGCCAGTACCTTTCGTTCCAGCTGCCGCGACTATGCGCGCAAACAGGTGGACGGTCAGCGCAAGGACTTTATACGTCTGGGTGTGGTGGGTGACTGGGGACATTCCTACCTCACGATGGATTACCGTTTTGAAGCGGATATTATTCGTGCCCTGGGGCGCATCATTGCCAACGGTCACCTGAGTAAAGGCTATAAGCCCGTGCACTGGTGTACTGACTGCGGTTCCGCACTGGCCGAAGCCGAAGTCGAGTACGAAGATAAGACCTCGCCGGCGATCGATGTGCGTTTCAGTGTGCTCGATGAGGAAGCGCTGCTGGCGCGTTGCCATTATGCCGAAGGTCACAAGGGGGAAGGACCGCTGTCCATTGTCATCTGGACAACGACCCCCTGGACTTTGCCGGCTAACCGTGCCGTAGCGCTCAATCCGGAACTCGAGTACGCCGTGGTACAGGCGGATCTCGGACATGGAACGGAGCGGCTGGTGCTGGCCGAAGCACTGTTGAAAGATGTCATGCTCCGCTACGACTGTGAGCACTACCAGGTGGTCGCTTACTGCAAGGGTCAGGAACTGGAACACCTCAGGCTCGCGCATCCATTCTATGATCGGGAGGTGCCCGTCATTCTCGGTGACCATGTCACTACCGAAGCCGGTACCGGCGCGGTCCATACCGCACCCGGCCACGGCCAGGATGACTATGTGGTGGGGCAGCGCTACGGTCTCGCGGTCGACAATCCGGTCGGTGCCAACGGCGTATTCGTGGAAGGCACGGAATTATTTGCCGGCAAGCACGTGTTTTCGGCTAACGATGATGTGCTCGACGTCTTAAAGGCCAGGGGTGCTTTGCTGCATATCGAGGCCCTGCGTCACAGCTATCCCCATTGCTGGCGGCATAAGACACCGATTATTTTCCGTGCCACACCGCAGTGGTTTATCAGCATGGATCAGAACGGTCTGCGCAGCTCGGCGCTGGCGGCGATCAGGGACGTGCAATGGCTGCCGGACTGGGGGCAGGCGCGTATCGAAGGCATGGTCGAAGGGCGTCCCGACTGGTGTATTTCGCGTCAGCGGACCTGGGGCTCACCCATCGCGCTTTTTGTGCATCATAAAACAGGTGAACTGCATCCAGATACCGCGCGTCTGATTGAGGAGATCGCCTTACGTGTCGAACGCCATGGTATCGATGCCTGGTTCGATCTGGAGGCACAGGCCCTGTTAGGCGAGCAGGCCGATCAGTACGAGAAGGTGCAGGACACGCTGGATGTCTGGTTCGATTCCGGAACCACGCACCAGTGTGTGCTGGAACGCCGGGAGGAACTGGGTTTTCCGGCCGATCTGTACCTGGAAGGTTCCGATCAGCACCGTGGCTGGTTCCAGTCCTCGTTGCTGACCTCGGTCGCCATGCACGGCACAGCACCCTATCGTCAGGTCCTGACCCACGGCTTTACCGTCGATGCTCAGGGCCAGAAGATGTCCAAGTCAAAGGGCAACGTGGTTGCACCGCAGAAAGTGGTGAACAGCCTGGGTGCGGATATCCTGCGCCTGTGGGTGGCGGCGACCGACTACCGCAACGAGATGAACGTTTCCGATGAAATCCTGAAACGTACGGCGGATGCTTACCGGCGCCTGCGCAACACGGCACGTTTCCTGCTGGCCAACCTGACTGGTTTTGATCCGGTGGAACACGCCTTGCCGCCCGAACAGATGCTGATGCTCGATCGCTGGGCCGTGGAGCGCGCCCGTGAGCTGCAGGAAGAGGTGGTCAGGGCTTATGAGACTTACGAGTTCCATCACATCTACCAGAAGGTGCATAACTTCTGTGCGACTGATCTGAGTGGTTTTTATCTGGATGTCATCAAGGACCGCCAGTACACCACGCGAGCGGACAGTGTTGCAAGACGTTCCACGCAGACCGCAATGTATCTGATTGCAGAGGCGCTGGTGCGTTGGCTGGCGCCCATACTCAGTTTTACCGCAGAAGAAATCTGGCGCAATCTGCCCGGTGACCGCGAGGAATCCGTCTTTCTTGAAACCTGGTTTGTGCTGCCGGAAATGTTTCTTGCCGAAGAAGAAGCCGGGCAACAGTTCGGCATGGAGTACTGGCAGCAAGTGCTGGAGGTCCGTGATGCGGTGAAAAAGGAGTTGGAGAAGCTTCGTGCGGCCGGTGATATCGGTTCATCACTGGATGCAGAAGTCGATCTCTACTGTGATGCCGACTGGCTGGCCAGGCTGTCCCGCCTGGAAGACGAAATGCGTTTCGTTCTGATTACATCCTATGTGCGTCTGCATCCGCTCGGGGAACAGACGCCTGAAGCGATCAGCGTAGATATCAATGGTGCTCAAATGGCCATACGGGTGACGCCTTCGGATTATGGCAAATGCGTACGTTGCTGGCATCACCGCGAAGATGTCGGTGGCAACACTGTCCATCCTGAACTTTGCGGCCGCTGCGTGGAAAATGTGGACGGCAGCGGAGAGCACAGGCGCTACGCCTAGCGGTGATTTCCTGACTATGACTAAGTGGCTTGGTGTATCGCTGCTGGTGATCATTCTCGATCAGCTCAGCAAATATGTTGCAAACGCACAGCTTGTTTATGCTGAGCCGCTGACGGTATTGCCTTCGTTTAATCTGACCCTGTTGTACAACCGGGGTGCAGCGTTCAGTTTTTTGAGCGATGCAGGCGGCTGGCAGCGCTGGTTTTTCGTGGCTATTTCCTTTATCGCAGCCATTTTCCTGACATTCTGGCTGCGCAAGCTCAAGTCCGAACAATGGGCGCTGGCGCTGGCGCTGTCACTGGTGATCGGTGGCGCCGTCGGTAATCTTGTCGACCGGCTCTGGTTTGGGTACGTGATCGACTTCATCCAGCTTTATTACAAGAGCTTCTACTGGCCGGCATTCAATATCGCCGATTCGGCGATCACGGTCGGTGCGGTGTTACTCGTCTGGGACGGGTTGTTCGCTAGCAGGACGCATCCTGATACTTGATTCCAGCCTGGATTTCTCGCAACCTAAACCACGAAGGACACAAAGGAAAAACCGGTTAAATCTTCGTTGCGAGCACCTCACCCCGCTGCGCAGTACCGAATCGGGGAGGAACTGTAGGGAATTTATTCGACCGGCCGAGACCGGCCGAATAAATTCGGCCCTACAGGGTGCCTCCAAATATCAATGCGCCAGGAGTTAAGTTCTTCAAGAGGATTTCACCAGGCACCACGTATAATTACGAGCGCTCAGAGGGTGCTCTGGACACTCCTCTACGTTTAATTCCTTTGTGACCTTCGTGTCCTTCGTGGTGAGAAACTTGGACAAGAGTAAAAGGTTCTCGGATATGCAGATTACCATCGGCTCGAAAGTGACCATGCATTTTACCTTGAGGCTGGCTGATGGCACGGTTGCCGACAGCAGCTTTGACAATGAACCGCTCAGTTTCGTGGTGGGTGATGGGGCGCTGGACAAGGGATTGGAGCTGGCCCTGATCGGTCTCGGAGCGGGCGACCGCCAGACATTGACCCTGATGCCCGGGCAGGCGTTTGGTGTGCGTGACGCTGCTGCACTGCAGTGGCTTGAAAGAGATCAGTTTCCTCCGGACATGGCACTGGAAAAGGGTCAGATTATCGGTTTTACCGGCCAGGCAGGAGAGGATGTTGCCGGTGCCGTCATCGAAATGCAGGATCAGAGGGTCAGGGTGGATTTCAATCACCCGCTTGCCGGGCGGGAAATCGAATTCGAAGTCGAGATTCTGTCTGTCGATAATCCGCCTGATCAGGGTTTATAATTCCAGCCCGACAGACTCCGAGGTGCATCTGTCGCGACCTTACTAAGGAGTACAGAAGTTGGTCGACATAAGTTTTC
Organism: Gammaproteobacteria bacterium; assembly: GCA_030618475.1. Classification (GTDB taxonomy): domain Bacteria; phylum Pseudomonadota; class Gammaproteobacteria; order DSM-19610; family DSM-19610; genus Thiogranum. The sequence continues at coordinate 20,317 of JAUXDG010000010.1, forward strand.
TGGACACGCTGTACCCCAGGGCAGAAGGTAGAGAAATGGGGGCGCATAACATGCAAGTCATACTAGCCACTCCGCGCGGTTTCTGTGCCGGCGTCGATCGGGCCATTGAGATCGTTGATCGTGCCCTGGAACTGTTTGGCGCTCCTATCTACGTGCGCCACGAAGTGGTACACAACCGCTACGTTGTCAATAATCTTCGCGACAAGGGCGCCGTGTTTGTCGACGAACTGGCCGCGGTGCCGGATGCCGGGACAGTCATCTTCAGCGCCCACGGCGTTTCGCAGGCGGTGCGCCAGGAAGCCGGGCGCCGCGGTCTGAAAGTTTTTGATGCCACCTGCCCGCTGGTGACCAAGGTGCACCTGGAAGTGGCGCGTTTCAGCCAGCAGGGCCGCGAATGCATACTGATTGGCCACCAGGGCCATCCCGAAGTGGAAGGCACCATGGGGCAGTATGATGAGTCAGCGGGCGGCCGGATATACCTGGTCGAAAACCTGCAGGACGTCGGGCAACTGGACGTGCAGCACTCGGGCAAGCTCAGTTATGTCACCCAGACCACTCTGTCAGTTGACGATACCGAAAGGGTCATCCAGGCGTTGCGCAAGCGTTATCCCGACATCAAGGGCCCGTACCGGGAAGACATCTGTTACGCCACACAAAACCGCCAGGATGCGGTTCGAGAGCTCGCCGGCAAGGCGGATGTGGTACTGGTCGTCGGTTCACCCAACAGCTCAAATTCCAATCGCTTGCGCGAACTGGCGGAACAGCAGGGTGTGCCGGCTTATCTGCTCGACGGTCCGGAGCAGATTCAGAAAGCCTGGCTGGAAGGAAAAAATACCATTGGCGTGACTGCCGGTGCTTCAGCACCGGAAGTGCTGGTGCAACAGGTTATTGACCGGCTGAAAGAATGGGGTGCGGCCAGCGTCAACGAGCAGTCCGGACGCGAAGAGACGATTACTTTCGTGTTACCCCGGGAGTTGAGGGTAACCGCGGGCGAACTTCCCTGACAGCGCACGGACCCTTTTGAAACCAAGCTGCCCGAATTTCTCACCACATGCCCCAGGGCAGAAGGTGAGGAATGGGACATTCCGAGAGGCTCCTCTGGAGGCAATGGCATTCGCTTAAAAATAAAAAGCCTCATATATATTTTGATGCCACATAACACGTTGAAATAATGGTTTTTTATAAAGCCCCATTTCGCTTGCTTTAACAATTTGACTATATTCCCGCCATATGAGAACATAGTGGTGATTCAATGTTAATTCACCCGATACGTTCCACTATGGAAAAAACCATTTCAAAACCCCTGACGCTTTCAGGCCGTTATTTTTCAAAAAAAGAACTCGTTTATGTTCAACAAACCGTCAAATCATTTCCGAACCTGAGTCTGACGGAACTGGCGCAGACATTTTGTGAACATCTGGGTTGGATAACAGCACGCGGCAGAAACAAGATTAACGCCTGTCTTATGGCCCTGGAGAAACTCGAAAAACTGGGGCTTGTCAGCCTACCGAAAAAGCGTCAGCAAAAGCAACGGGAAGTCAAAGAAATCGTTTGGTCAGAGCAGACACAAGCGGCAACGCCCGTCGATTGCCCATTAGATGAACTGGGTGCGGTCACCCTGAAGGTTGTCACGGGAAAAGCGGATGTCGCACTGTGGAATGAATACGTCGACCGTTTTCACTACCTGGGTTACAAGCATCCAATTGGCGCCGCCCTGAAGTACTTTATTATCTCTCAGCACCCGCAGCAACAGATACTCGGCTGTTTACTGTTTTCAGCGTCTGTCTGGCATTTGTTTGACCGCGATCAGTGGATCGGCTGGGACAGAAAAGATCGCGAAAAGCGGTTAAATCTGGTAGTTAACAACAATCGGTTCCTGATTTTTCCGTGGGTCCATGTACCTAATCTGGCGAGCAAGGTACTTTCCATGGTCACCCGGCAAATCCGAGATGACTGGCAAACAGCCTACGCGTATCGTCCCGTATTGATCGAGACCTTTGTTGATAGCAGTAAATATTCAGGCACCTGCTATCAGGCAGCCAATTGGGCCTGTATCGGACAGACAAGCGGCAAAGACTGGAAAGCTGGCCCTGAAGATAAAAAAGCCAACGCCAGTGTTAAGTCGATTCATGTTTATCCACTGCAATCGAATTTCAGAGCGATATTAAGAAATCAGCAACCCGCCAAAGGGCAAGTGGACATTGATGAAACCTTCGTTGCCTTATGGGGCAAGGTTGTCACGGTCATATCAGATGTGGCGCAGACATTTGATGCAAGCTGGCAGAAGCGTAAACGGGTGATTGACTCCCTGTTGCTGGTTTTTCTGATTTTCAGGCTGGTATTTTCCAAAAACAGTCAAGGTTATGGGACCACGATTAGCGAGTTCTGGCACAGCTGCCACCGGATGAAGTTCCCTTTGCCACAGAAGCAGCCGATTTCTGCCTCGTCCTTTTCTGATGCGCGGAAAAAACTCGATGAAAACATTTTTAACGTACTAAACCAGCGCATCATTGAGGCCTGTGATGGGCATGATAAGACACAGTACCGCTGGTTCAATCACCGATTATTTGCTGTCGATGGCAGCAAACTCAACCTGCCGCGCGAACTCATTGACACCGGTTACAAGATACCTTCAGATAATGCCTATTACCCGCAAGGTCTGCTCAGTTGCCTCTACCAGTTAAAGTCAAAAATCCCTTATGATTTTGATTTAGTGAATCATGCCAATGAAAGACAGTGCGCACTGGCCCATTTACAAACACTCGATACCCATGATGTCATTGTTTATGACCGGGGCTATTTTTCATACGCCCTGCTGTATTATCACCTTCAATCCGGCGTACATCCCATTTTCAGGTTGCAAAAAAACACCTTCAAGGAAATTGATGCCTTCAGGATGAGTCAGCAGACGGATCAGATCATTACCTTACTGCCCTCAAAAGACGCACAGCGCGATATCAGGAAACAGTACCCGGATATTCAGTTCACCGCGTTAACAATGAGACTGATTAAATACACCCTTGCAGGCAACACCTACTGCATTGGCACCACGTTGATGGGCAGACAGTACACGATTGAGGCATTGAAAGACGTTTACCATGCGCGCTGGGGAATTGAAGAATTGTATAAAATTAGCAAAGACATGATCATCGTGGATGATTTTCACGGCAAAAGTGAACGTACAGTGAAGCAGGAACTGTTCGCACATTTTGTGCTCATCACCATGAGTAGGCTATGCTCGAATGAATCTGAAAATCTGTTATCCAGCCTGTTAAATCTGAAACCTGACGAAAGGGATGCAAAACAAAAAATACAGGTCAACTTTAAAAACTGCCTGGCAACGGTTTCAAGGCACCTGGAAGAAATTATGTTTGTCCCTGCGCACTGCATCAAACAGGTGATGAATGAAATAGTCTGCTCCATTTCACGTCACCGTCAAAAAACAAGACCCGGGCGTTCTTACGTGAGAAAATCGAACAAGCCGATGAGTAAATGGAAGGCGTGTAAATCGACGGCCTAAAATTGATCTAAAATGACTGAGCAGTCTACCTAGCCTCAGTGGATCAAAGCGAATCCTTAACCGAATGACGATACTCCTTAAGCGAATGCCATTGCCTCCAGAGGAGCCTCTCGGAATGTCCCATTCCTCACCTTCTGCCCTGGGGCATGTGGTCAAGGTTGTGACTAAAAGCCGTTACTGAATTCAATCAGATCTTTGAATTTCTGTTTTGCCGCGCCCG
>JAUXDG010000240.1 GCA_030618475.1 Gammaproteobacteria bacterium
CCGCAGGCTCAAAATCCCCCGCATGCCGCACCGTATCCGCGAAATCCCCTATAACTACACGTCTTTCTCGGACCGGGAAATCGTCCTGCGTTTTCTCGGGGAGGATATGTGGCAGCTGATCGAACGCTTGCGCGCGGAGCGCCGTACCGGTCGTTCGGCGCGTATGCTGTTCGAGGTCCTCGGCGACCTGTGGGTGGTGACGCGCAATCCCTATATCCAGGACGACCTGCTGGAAAACCGCAAACGTTTTGAATCGCTCACCCATGCGCTGCACCACCGCCTGGATCAGATTGTCGCCCGTGCTGATGGAAACCGCGAGGCCTTACGTCTGGTGGAGGGCGCCCGCGACGCGGTCAATGCTTTCGCCGCCTGGTTTCCGCACGCCCGCGCGCTGAGGGCACGGCTGCGAAAACGCATGGCGCGCGTCACCCGTGCCGATAATGTCGATTTCGGCGGCCTGGCCCGCGTATCGCACGCCACCGATGCCACTGACTGGCGTGTCGAACTCCCCTTTGTGGTGATCAGCCCGGATAGCGAACAGGAAGTGGCCGAGGTGGTGCGCGCCTGCATGACGCTGGATCTGACCATCATTCCGCGCGGTGGCGGAACCGGTTATACCGGTGGTGCGGTGCCCCTGCACGGCGACACCGTTGTCATCAATACCGAGAAGCTGGAAAGCCTCGGTGAAGTTGAAGTCCGGCCTCTCGAGGGTGTTGAGCCGGCCGTCGCGATCATCCGCGCCGAAGCGGGTGTGGTTACCCGCCGTGTGTCGGAACGGGCCGAGGCCGCGGGTTATGTGTTTGCCGTGGATCCCACCTCACAGGACGCCTCCACCATCGGCGGCAACGTGGCGATGAACGCCGGCGGCAAAAAAGCCGTGTTGTGGGGTACCACGCTCGACAACCTGGTGTCCTGGCGTCTGGTCACGCCGGATGGAGACTGGATGGAGGTTACGCGCCTCGACCACAACCTGGGGCGGATACACGAGCAGGACAGGGTCCGCTTTCGACTGCAGCGCTACGCAGCCGACGGCAGGACGGCCAGGGGCGACGCCGAGATTCTCGACATGCCTGGCCGGGCACTGCGCAAAGAGGGCCTGGGCAAGGACGTGACGGACAAATTTCTGGGCGGCCTGCCGGCTATTCAGAAAGAAGGCTGTGACGGCCTGATCACCTCGGCGGTGTTTATCCTGCATCGCATGCCCGGGCACACGCGTACCCTGTGCCTGGAGTTTTTTGGCACCGATGTGTCGAAAGCGGTGCCGGTTATTGTCGAGAGCAAGGACTATCTCGACCGCCGCGATGACGTTGTCCTGTCCGGTCTGGAGCACCTGGACGAACGTTACGTGCGTGCCGTGAAGTACAGCACCAAGGCGCCGCGCCGGGAGTTACCGAAAATGGTGTTGCTGCTGGACGTGGCCGGCGACGACGAAGCTGCAGTCGCCGATGCGGCCTCTGCTGTGGTGCGGCTGGCCAACCGGCGCGGTGGTGAAGGTTTTATCGCCGTCAGCCCCGAAGCGCGCCGCCAGTTCTGGCTCGACCGTGCCCGCACCGCGGCCATTGCCGAGCACACCAATGCCTTCAAAATCAACGAGGACGTCGTCATCCCGCTGGCACGGCTGAGCGACTACAACGAAGGTGTCGAGCGCATCAACATCGAATACTCGATCCGCAACAAACTGGCCATGATCGCTGCCGTAAGCGCCTATCTCGGTGGCAGCCTGCCGGAATTGCAGCACCACGAAGACTACGAGGACAGCGAAGAAAACCGGGCCATCCTGGCGGACAAGCGGAAAGCCGCGCTACAGCACCTGCAACGGATCGGCGATCGCTGGCAGTGCGTGCTGGATCAGTTCGAAAAACCGGCATCGGAGTGCGCATCACTGCTCGATGAAAAGGCGCAGCAGGCCCGACAGGACAGCGACCGGCTGATCCACCTGTTATTACGGCGCGATCTGCGTATTTCCTACCGGTCTGAGATCGAACAGCCCCTGAAGGCTGTTTTCGGCGGGCGGGAGTTTGAAGCCCTGCGTAACGAGCTGGACCGGATTCATGCCCGGATTCGATCCGGCCGTCTGTTTGTCGCAACACATATGCACGCCGGTGATGGCAATGTGCATACCAATATCCCGGTGAACTCCAACGATTACGTCATGCTGCACGAAGCGGAACGGATCGTGGACCGGATCATGGCGTTGGCCAGCTCGCTGGACGGCGTAATCTCCGGTGAGCACGGCATTGGTTTGACCAAGATCCGCTATCTGCAGCCGGAGGCCATTGCCGCCTTCAGGGCCTACAAGGAAAAGGTCGATCCCAAAGGCCTGTTCAACCGCGGCAAACTGCTCGACCCTTCCGGGCTGGACAGGGCCTACACGCCGTCGTTGCGCCTGGTGCAGCAGGAAGCACTGCTGCTGGAAGCCAGCGAGCTGGGTGCCTTGAACGACGAGATTCGAAACTGTCTGCGCTGCGGCAAGTGCAAACCTGTGTGCAATACCCATATTCCACGCGCCAACCTGCTGTATTCGCCGCGTAACAAAATACTTGCCACCGGCGTGGTGATCGAGGCGTTTCTCTACGAGGAGCAGACGCGGCGCGGTATTTCGACGCGGCATTTCGATGAAATGAATGATGTGGCCGATCATTGCACGATTTGCCACAAGTGCCTCAACCCCTGTCCGGTGGATATCGACTTTGGCGATGTGTCTGTGCGTATGCGCAGCATTCTGCGCGAGCAGGGTAAGAAGCGCTTCAGTCCGGCCAGCTGGATGGCGATGGCATTTCTCAATATTACCGATCCGGCGGCCATAAAAGTCATGCGCAAGGGCATGATCGAGTGGGGCTACAGGGGGCAGCGTTTGCTGCACCATGCACTGAAGCCTGTGCTCAACAGAAGACAGCAGGCACTGCCGGCATCCACCAGCGGAACCATGAAGCTCACTGAACAGGTCGTGCACTTTATGAAGAAGCCGATGCCGGGTGGATTGCCGGTGCAGACCACACGCGCCATGCTGGGTGTGGAGGACCAGAAAGTGATTCCGATTCTGCGTGACCCGGCGCGGGTCAATGAGGAGTCGGATGCGGTGTTTTATTTCCCGGGCTGCGGTTCCGAGCGCCTGTTCAGCGAAGTCGGGCTGGCCACGCTGGCCATGCTCTACCAGGTGGGTGCACAGACCGTATTGCCCCCGGGTTATCTATGTTGCGGCTATCCCCAGACAGCGGCCGGCGACACCGCCAGGGGCAGGCGGATCAGTACCGATAACCGGGTGTTGTTTCACCGTGTCGCCAATACCCTGAACTATATGGATATCAAGACCGTGATTCTGTCCTGTGGAACCTGTATGGACCAGTTGCAGCAATACCAGTTCGAGCAGATCTTCCCGGGTTGCCGGCTGCTGGATATCCACGAGTACCTGATGGAGAAGGGTGTCAGTCTGGAAGGTGTAGACGGCCAGCGTTACCTGTATCACGATCCCTGCCATACGCCGATGAAAACTTATCCACCGCTGCAGGTGGCGAACCGTTTGCTCGGTGCCGAGGTACGGTTATCCGAGCGCTGCTGTGGTGAGGCGGGTACCCTGGCGGTATCACGTCCCGATATCTCGACCCAGATCCGTTTCCGCAAGCAGCAGGAATTGCAGGAGGGTGTTCGCGCCTTCACCGGCAACAAGCGTGTTCAGAATAACGAAGTGAAAATACTCACGTCCTGCCCGGCCTGTCAGCAGGGCCTGTCCCGTTACGAAGCTGATACCGGGCTCAAATCGGACTACATTGTGGTTGAACTGGCCAACCACAAACTGGGCGATGGCTGGCAACAGCGTTTTGTGGAACAGGCAACGTCAGGCGGCATCGAGCGGGTGCTGTTATAGACAACCCGTATTTCTCACCACAAAGGTCACGAAGGATTTCAAAGATAAAAGGATTTCCATGTGTATCTGACGTGCTCTCAGGTAACAACGTGTTCCTGAAAAATCGCTCGCGGACACGAGTTAACATGTTGTTCCTTTGTGACCTTCGTGCCCTTCAAGCTACCGCGTCAGAATTCAGTTACCGTCCTGTAAGGTATTGAAATCACAGCCATC
>JAUXDG010000128.1 GCA_030618475.1 Gammaproteobacteria bacterium
GGGTGTCGGTATTACTGGGGTCCTCGATCCAGCGCAGGCGGTGCTCGCGTGCATAGCTCAGAATAGCCTGACGGCTTATTTCCAGAAACGGCCGTAGCAGCCGGCCGCGCCCCAATGCGCTATTTTCAGGCATCGCCGCCAGGCCTCTGGGGCCGGCGCCACGGAACAACTGTAACAACAGGGTCTCGGCCTGATCGTCCTGATCGTCCTGATGCTGGGCGGTGATCAGTACTGCAGTGGCCGGCAGCCAGAGCGCCCGGCAGTTGCCTGCTGACAATTCTGAAAAGAAGAACGGCTTAGGACCTGCGTCTCTAACCCGTTCTCGGAGTTACGATAAATTTGTTAGCGAGGGCCAGATTTGAACTGACGACCTTCGGGGTATGAGCCAGCCTCTGCAGCTACCAATGTTTTTGTTCCAACTCCCGCTTGGCGCTTGAGTAACAAATCCCCATGCACAACTACTATATTACCGCTTCTAACCGTACTTCTTTGCTTACCGGTTCGACAAAATTCATATTTCCGTGCTTTGGGTTCTTAACTTTATAGACACGCACAATCCCTGCATTCTTTAATAGCAGAATATCTTTTGCCACAGCAGCGGGCCGACGATGCACAGCACGGGCAATGCTTTTATAAGTGCCAGGGTTCTCTCGAATAGCTTTGACTAGCCGAATACGGGCTACCGTCAACATACGAGCCATATCGTCGGCTTTCTCAAAAGAGAGCGTCACTCCACCCTTTATAGGCTTGCCAGCATCAAGATCTTTGGCAATCGCCTTGCCCCGTGAAAAAAACTCTTCTGTCGAACCTGATTTGATTTTAATGCTCATTGCGAAGCTCCCTAACTTCCATCTCGAATCGCTGTTCCAGCTCCGTAAAGCTGGTGAAATCTACTGGCTCCATCTTCCCCTTGTAGTGCCGGTGATGATAGCCGTGGCTGTTGTCATAACCCAGCACGCGGCCATTGTCTTTGGAGCAAATTGTAGGATCGATATAAGCCAGTGAATAACTAACCACATTACCCTGCTCATCCACGTCGATCTTTCGCACTAGATAGATTCCATGCCGCCGATCTAGGCAATGCCGCTCCAATACGTGGCTGGGGTCACTTTTTCGCTGCTTACTCCTTTGCGACTTTCGGACCACCAGCTACTCTCTGCATTTTCTGAGCTGCTAGTATACCAAGCGGCTCATCGCAAGAGAACTTAAACCCACTTCAGTCGTTTCCACGCCTCGCCAGTCGGGCGCCTCGACACCCATAAATGTGAATTTATTTTGGCTCTGGCATCGTCAGATTTCCGGCATCCGGCTCCACTGCAAATCCAGCCCCGCTTGTTCTGCCGTGGCCTGAAAGCCTTCACAGACACAGAACCCGGCAACTGCTATCAATGCGCCGTGACTGTAAACCAGGGGTACCCGGTCGCGCTCCCAGTCAGGCACACCCCATTCCTGAAACAGCTTCTTGAGCCGATGGTGGTGGTGGCGTCCAGCCGGTTGTAGCGCTTCCCCACCCTGCCGGAAGCGAATGTCCATGGCGCCGGCACGATCGTCAACGCGCAGCCCTCCGCCCGTCACAGCCGTCGCCGATAAAATACCGCCGGCTTGATCCAGGCTCAGGGGCTCGCGGAAGTCCCAGCGATAACGCCTGGCGGGATCGTGTGGCGGTAATGGCGTCATGCTGTACAGACCATCCCGATAGCGGCGCACCTCTGCGCCGGGCCAGTGTACCAGCGGACTGGCATCTTGCCGCCCTGACAGCATTTCTGCCCGAATACGCTCCAGCAATACCCGTGACGGCAACGGCAAACCGGCCTGCTCCAGCCAGTAACGCAGCAGATTCCGCTGGCGGGCTGGTGATAAACAAAGCAACGCCGTTACCGAAAGACAGCCCGATTCCGAACGACAGCAGGCCCGGTAATCCAGCGCCGCCAATGTTTGAGCAAGCTCGATCTGATCCGCCTGATGGCCTGCTGCCCGGGCCAGCACCTTGCCCAGTCCCGGCCAGTGCTGCTGCAGCTCCGGCATGATCCGCTGCCTGAGCAGATTGCGCTGGTAACGGGTGTCGGTATTACTGGGGTCCTCGATCCAGCGCAGGCGGTGCTCGCGTGCATAGCTCAGAATAGCCTGACGGCTTATTTCCAGAAACGGCCGTAGCAACCGGCCGCGCCCCAATGCGCTATTTTCAGGCATCGCCGCCAGGCCTCTGGGGCCGGCGCCACGGAATAACTGTAACAACAGGGTCTCAGCCTGATCGTCCTGATGTTGGCCGGTGGTCAGTACCGCATTGGCCGGCAGCCAGTCAGCCAGCGCCCGATAACGTGCCGTGCGCGCCGCCGCTTCCGGGCTCTCACCGGCACGCGCCTTGCCCTGCACGCGCAGCAAATGAAAGGGAATGCGCAGTTCTTCACAGACCGAGCGGCAGTGAATCTCCCAGTCGTCGGATTGTTGCTGGATCTGGTGGTTGACGTGCACGGCAGCCAGAGAGCCCGGCAGTTGCCTGCGGGCGTCGGCCAGCAGCTGTAACAGGACATGGGAATCGACACCGCCGCTGAATGCTACCCAGTACTGGGGGGCACGGGGCAGTTTTTTCAGGAGCTGCCTGGTGCTGAGCTTACTTTTCGACGAATTCACCGTAAGACAACAGCCGCTGGTAGCGTGCTGCAATCAGCTCATCCGCCGGAAAACGGTTCAGCTGGTCGAGCTGATCGATCAGTCGCAATTTGATGCGCTGAGCCATTTCGTCCACATCGCGATGCGCGCCGCCCAGTGGTTCCTGGAGAATGTCATCGATCAGTTGCAGTTGTTTGAGCCGTGCCGAGGTCACACCCATTGCCTGGGCGGCATCTGGCGCCTTCTCCGCGCTCTTCCATAGAATCGAGGCACAGCCTTCCGGGGAAATCACCGAATAAATGCTGTGCTGAAGCATGATCATACGGTCGCCCACACCGATAGCGAGCGCACCGCCCGAGCCACCTTCGCCAATCACGGTGCAGACAATGGGCGTTCTCAAACCCGCCATGACGAAGAGATTGCGCGCAATAGCTTCACTCTGGCCACGCTCCTCTGCGCCGATACCGGGGTAAGCGCCCGGGGTATCGATTAAGGTCAGTAGGGGCAGTCGGAAACGTTCTGCCATCTCCATCAAACGTTTTGCCTTGCGGTAACCCTCCGGACGCGGCATACCGAAATTACGATAAATCTTTTCCTTGGTATCGCGCCCTTTCTGCTGGCCGATCACCATCACCGGTTTGCCGTCCAGCCGCGCCGGACCACCGACAATGGCGGGATCGTCGCAAAAAGTCCGGTCACCGTGCAACTCTTCAAACTCGGTAAAAATCCGCTGAATGTAATCCAGTGCATAGGGGCGCTGGGGATGGCGCGCCAGCTGAGAAATCTGCCAGGCGTCCAGCTTGGAGAAAATCGACTCGGTCAGCGACTTGCTCTTCGCCTGCAGCCGGCTGATTTCTTCGTTGATATTGATTTCAGCATCATCACCCACATAGCGCAGCTCGTCGATTTTCGCTTCCAGCTCTGCAATGGGTCGTTCAAATTCAAGAAAATTCAGGTTCATCGGACTGTCCGGTCACCGGCATCTGCGCATAAAGAGGTGATTTTACGGCAATCAGCACAGCTCTGCATCTGCATGAATCCTGTGCTTCGTGGTGGTGAGAAATTCGGGTCAGAGATTACAGCGCACTGCTGATCCGGTCAGCCACCCGGAACGCATTGGCGTAAATCGTCCATGTATAGGGCACACTGCCACCGGTGGGCATAAAACTGCCATCGCTAACGTAGAGATTGTCGACATCATGGGCGCGACAATCCGCATCCAGTACCGAGCTCCCGGGATTGTTACCAAAGCGGCAACCACCCGCGACCAGATTCTGTGGTGGTGAGCCGCTCACACTCGAGCGTATATTCTGCGCGCCCATTTTTTCCAGCACCTGTATCGCCCGCTCATTGATATAGCGGCCCACCTTCAGGTCGTGCTGGTGGTAGCCGATGCGAACCCTGGCAACCGGCGATTGCCACTTGTCCCGCACCCTGGCATCCAGGCTGACAAAACAATTGTCGGTCGGCAGCCAGTCGCAGAAAATTTCGTAGCGCAGCGACTGTGACGCAGTGAACAGCGACTTTAATTTTTTCTGCAGCGGCCGCCCCCACAGCAGCCGGTTGTCTTCATCCCACTTTACCGACATGGCTTTACCGATGGGATTGGGATGGCGTAACAGGAAGTCAACCGTACCGCCCTTGGCCCGCCCGCCGAAGGTTTTGTCGTTGATGTAATACCAGTCCTGTAGTGCACGGTTTACGAACGGGCCACGTACTTTGAGGGCTTCAGCTTGCTTGTCACTCATACCGGCATAGACAAAGTCACCGCTGCCCGAACCACCCGCCGAGAACAACAGGTTTTTGCCCACCTGCCCGGTATTATTGGCCAGGCCATTGGCGTGCTTCGGACCCGTGGAACTCAACAGCAGTCGGCTGGTTTCAATCGCCTGGCAAGCGACAACAAAGATCTTTGCACCGACCTTCTGTGTCTGGCCATCGGCGTCGAAATATGCTGCGGCAACCACTTTGCCTTTTGAATTGCTGACCAGCTTGTACACTTTTGAGTGCGGCCGTATTTCACAACGCCCGGTGGCAAGCGCACGCTCCAGCAACGCGGCACGTGCACTGCCTTTAGCCCCGGAAGAGCAGCCATAACTGCCGCAGTAGCCGGAGTACTCGCAACCGCGGCGCTTGCCTTTCGCCCGGGACAGAATGGCGCGCGGCGTCGGCAGAGGATGGAGTCCCAGCGCCTGGCAAGTGCTGTCGATACGCTTCGCGATTGGATGCTCATGGGTGGGGGGATACGGAAAATCGGCCGTCGAGCGCGGTTCGGCCAGGGGGTGACCGACAAATTTTCCAGAGATGCCCACTTCGGTTTCCACTTTGCTGTACCAGGGCTCCAGGTCCTCATAACTGATCGGCCAGTCGGCAACGTTGGCGCCGGCCAGCGGGCCGAATTCGGACAGCAAACGGAAATCCTCGGGCTTGAGCCGATAAAAAAAGCCACTCATAAAATTGGACGAACCACCGACGCAGTTACCGTTCCAGAAGTCCCAGCCGGAATCGGACGTCGCTTCACCGACCCAGTCACCCTCACTGTCAAGATCTTCAATGACGTGCTGTTCATCGGCCAGTTGCGGTGTATAAACGCTGCGCCGGCAACAGGCCAGTTCATCCTTGTAAAAATCCTGTTCAGTCAACCAGGGGCCCTTTTCCAGAACCAGCACCGAATAACCGGCTTCGGCCAGTGTCAGCACCACCGGACCGGCTCCGGCACCACTGCCGATCACGCAGACATCGAAATCATGAGCCATATCGCTACCCCTTGCGCTGGTAACGCACCGGGGCGGCCAGCTTGAACCAGGATTTGTCTTCGGGCGGTGTCGGGTAACCGGGTTGATGCTCCAGCCATTGCCAGCCAATACCCCCGGGGTTACCGCCGTACACGGGATCGGCCAGCAGCGCCTCGAGCAGGTAGGTCAATAACAGAGACAGCCAGTTTCGGCCTGCCTTGCTCTGCTCGATCTGTCGCAGCACGGTTTCCCGTTCAGGTTCATCGAGTGAGGTAAAGGAGCGCTGATATCGGTCCCGGCTCAGATCGTTCAACCAGCCCGCGCCGTTAACAATAAATGTCTTGTCTTCGCCGTCTGCAGCCGGATTTTCGATGCTGTTATGCAGGTAAACGATGGCCCGGAAGTCGCCGGCGCCGGGACTTTCTTCACCTGCCGGAAACAGGTGCTGCTGAACGGCGGCGATGGTTTGCCAGGGATCCTGATCGAGCCAGTCCTGTTCATTGGCTGAGGTGACATTCGATCGAAGCCGCTCCAGGGCCAGCGCCGGATAACTGGCCGCCAGTGAACCGAGTACCGTCAGCCGGGTTATAAATTCACGGCGGCTGATACCCTTATCCCGCTCATTCATCCTGAAGACTCCAGCGATCGAGAAAGCCCATCAAGCGCTGTTTCGAATATTTGCCGTTGTGTAAAAATTCTGCGGTGTCCTGTGAGTGAACGATGGAACCGTCGTTGCGGGTGATATACAGGTGTGGATAACCCAGCGCCGGCGGGAAAGCGGAGAGAAACCCGGCATTATCATTGCTGTCGTCAACGTTCACCTTTAATACCACAAACCTCTCATGCAATTTTGTCCTGATGGATGGATGCTGATTCAAAAAGCGATCCAGCACATGGCACCAGCTGCACCAGTCTCCACCCACTTCGATCAACACCATGCGGTCGGTTTCCGTCGCAAGTTTCAGTGCATCCCGCCCGTCTGAAAAAGGATCGCGGGCAGGGTCATAGCCCAGACTGTAAGCGGGAAGCCCCTCCGCCTGTGATGTTTCAGGCTGCCCGGCCGACAACAACAGTCCGGCCAGGCAGATGACCCACATTGAAAGACGCATACAGCCCGCCGGTCCTCCCGTAATGTATTTTAAATTAGAACGTTATGGACAGAGGAAGTTTCCCGCGACTAACCCTGAAATACAACTCAACCCGGTCAATCAGCGGTACTTTTGTCAATATTTTGACCCTCTGGACTGATTATAACCCGGTGTTTTCTTGATCCAGGTCAATGTCAGACCGCGCCGATGGCGTGCAGTGTGCCGCTATCACCACCTGAAATACAGGAGAACAACAATGACTAGCGATGAATTTCAGTTGCTGAGGGGTTGCTCTTCATGCAGGCCGGTACCCCATCGTCCACCCTGGGCAATAGCGGAACGGCCCTTTATTCAACAGTGCGATCAATGCGGTGACTGTATCCGCGCCTGCCCGGAACAGATTCTGGTTGGCGGCCGCGGCGGCTACCCGCAGATTGATTTCTCCAGGGGTGGCTGCAGCTTCTGTGGCGAATGTGTGCGCGCCTGTCACCTGGGCGGTCTGCGGATTGAGGGTGAACATCCCTGGAATCAGAAAGTCTTCATCGCGCAAAGTTGCCTGTCGAATCAGGGAACCGAATGCCGTGCCTGCGGTGAACACTGCCCAACCTCAGCGATTCAGTTTCGTCTACAGGCCGGCAGCAGCACCATGCCGATGCTTGAACAGGCCCTGTGTAATGGCTGTGGCGCGTGCATATCAGAATGTCCGGTCGACGCTATCGACCTACTCAGCTGCATACAGGAAGGCGGCTTGTTGTCATAGCTTTCCTCACACAGAACAATCGATCACGCACACACCAATCAATCGCCTTTCTTCCTCAGTCATCATATTCCAGAGCGTTTCCCTCATTTCGGTTGCGGATTTAGGTTTTTTTCCATGAGGTGGTGGCGGGACCTTTCCGACACCAAACCAGAAGACAAGATAAATCCCGTAGCCCTGAGCACCAGGATCGCGCGTGTATTGCTCAATCAATTGATTTTTTAATTCAGTCCAAATTGTTTTTTTTCCATCTCTATAAAAATCCCGTTTTATTTCTACAGGTACATTAAACCCAGACACCCCC
>JAUXDG010000052.1 GCA_030618475.1 Gammaproteobacteria bacterium
CACGACCATTCGGGTGGTGTTGGACGAATTCGGTAGCAGTCACGAAACAGACCTGAGCCATAGCCTTATCCAGCATTCCCGCACCCCGGTAAACACAGACACCGCCAATAAAATCATACGGGCAAAAGAGCAGACATTAAGACAGCTGATCGTCCAGTGCGAAAAAACAGCCCGGGCACGTGCTCCCGAAATACTGGCATCAGCACATCAGCGCTCAAAACAGACACTGAACAGGGAAATCAACCGGCTCAGGGCACTGCGACAGGTAAACCCCAACGTTCGTGATGAGGAGATCGATTTTTTTGAACAGCAGCAGAAAATGCTGGGTCGGGCACTGGACTCAGCCAGCCTGCGTCTGGACGCAGTCAGGGTGATTGTTGCAACCTGAGCCGGACCGGGCCCGCTACTGGCAACAATAAAAAACGGGGATTTCGGTGTTTTTTTCCAGATTTGGTATATACTGACCGGCATAGCCGGTTGAATGGACAAAAACTTTCTATCACTACCACGACCGGCTAGATAAAAATTGGTTGCACGTTCTAATAGGTCTACTCAGAAGCTCCAAGCGGTAACTCCTGTACATTACCTTTAATGATCGGCAATTGAATACGCGTTATTAATTTATTACTAGAGGTTTTTACACTATGGTTACAGGTACCGTTAAGTGGTTTAACGAATCCAAAGGTTTTGGTTTTATTGCTCCTTCCGATGGCAGCGCCGATGTGTTTGTACATTTTTCTGCCATTCAAGGCGACGGCTTCAAAACGCTGGTTGAAGGTCAGACGGTAGAATTCGAGGTGGAACAAGGGCCAAAAGGTCTGCAGGCTGCCAAAGTCATGCCGCAATAAGCATTTTCCCAGGCCGCGCAATTATAAAGAACCCCGCAGAGTGCGGGGTTCTTTATATTCAGCCGCCTTGACGCTGGGAAATGCCCCACAGTGATAGCATGCTGTATTCCCATTAACCACCGCCTTCCATGCTAAACATCTCCAATAAGCTCACTATCCCTGACAACGAGATCGAGATCAGTGCCATTCGCGCCCAGGGCGCAGGGGGCCAGAACGTCAATAAAGTCTCATCCGCAGTACATCTGCGCTTTGACATCAACGCCTCATCCCTGCCGGCGTTCTACAAGCAGCGATTATTATCAACGCAGGATCAACGCATTAACAAAGCGGGTGTAATCGTAATCAAGGCCCGGCAATACCGTAACCGGGAGCAAAACAAGCAGGAAGCACTGAACCGACTGAAAGAACTGATTACCAGTGTGACGCTCAGCCGTAAAAAGCGTGTAGCCACCAAACCAAGCCGCAGCTCGCAGCAAAAGCGCCTCGACCGCAAAAGTAAACAGGGCCGCAACAAGGCCCTGCGCCGGAAAGTATTTGACTGATGGCCCTTAACGCCACTGTTTTCAAGACCGAGCTTCAGATCACCGATATGGACCGTCACTATTACCAGGCCCATACGCTTACCATCGCCCGGCACCCTTCCGAAACCGACGAGCGCATGATGGTGCGGTTACTGGCATTTGCCTTGCACGCCGACGAAAAACTGGCATTTGCCCGGGGATTGAGCAGCGACGATGAACCGGATCTCTGGCAGAAAAACCTGGGCGATGAAATCGAAATCTGGATCGATCTCGGCCAGATTGACGAAAAACGTATTCGCAAAGCCTGCGCTCGCGCCAGCCAGGTGTACATTTATACCTATCGAGGCCGTAGCGCCAGGGTCTGGTGGGAGAAAATCTGCGACAAACTTGAACGTTTCAGCAATCTGAACGTCATCCACTTGCCCGACGATGTCAGTCAATCAATGGCGAAAATGGTCCGACGCACCATGCAGCTGCAATGCACCATTCAGGATGGGGAGGCCTGGCTGACTGACGGCAACGAAATCGTGCGGGTAGCGCCACAGAGATGGAAACAGTCCTGAACAAACATGCCTGATTTTCAGGGTTAAGCATTGCTTCTCATTCTAACGGAATTTATTCTCTGATTTCGGCTTTGATTTAATCAACTGGAGAACAGTATGAGTGACACACTCATGATTTTACCCGCCAGGGATCGCACGACCATCCGCCTTGTGCGTGTACCGGACGAATTCGAAAAGCAGGAGGCATTCCGTCACGTAACGGGCCTCGTCGCGAGCATAGAAGAAGACAAGCCCGACTATCAATGGGAGGATATCGCCGCACTACTGGAAGACCACGGATTCGAGCCCGTCGAGTTTATCCTTGGACCTGCACTGGATTGATCGGAGCGCATAGTCCTGGTGCCCTCCAGCCGCGTACAATTTGTGCTCGACAATCCGTGGCGGTTTACCCGATTGGTCATATCCGGATTCCGGGCCAATCAGGGGCTGCTGCTGGCTGGAGCGGTCGCCTATTACACCCTGTTGTCCATGGTACCGATGCTCGCGCTTATCCTGGTGCTACTCTCGCAAATCCAGGAGCCCCGCGAACTGCTCGATACGCTGCATGATTACCTGGCATTAATCGCTCCCGGGCAGGTCGATGTTCTGATCAACCAGATCAGTCTGTTCCTGGAAAACTGGAAAGTGGTCGGCGTGGTGGGACTGATGATCCTGCTGTTCTTCAGTTCGCTGGCATTCACCGTGCTGGAAAATGCCATGTCGGTCATCTTCTTTCACCGTGTAGCGATCAAGCGCCGGCATTTTCTGATGTCAGCGATCATCCCCTATTTTTTCATACTGCTGCTGGCCGCCGGCTTACTGCTGGTCAGTGCTGTCAGTGGCAGCCTGCACGCGCTGGATGCCAGCTCTATCACGTTGATGGGGCACGTCTGGTCACTCAGCGGAGCAGAGAAGACGCTGATTTACCTGCTGGGCATTATCGGTGAGACCCTGTTGCTCACCTCACTCTACCTGGTTATGCCGGTGGGCCGGCTGGAACTGCGTCATGCGCTGATCGGGGGAATCACAGCGGTTGTACTGTGGGAGATCACCCGTCAGTTTCTCATCTGGTATTTCTCGACCCTGTCGCTGGTGAATGTGGTATACGGCACTTTTGCAACTGCAATCATCATTCTCATCACCCTGGAAGTGGCGGCAACAATCCTGCTCATCGGCGCCCAGGTTATCGCCGAATACGAACGTATCGGCACTGCACCCGGCGCTCCTCATGGGCTGCAGACCTGACAGGCCGTTCAACTGCGGAATCTAGGCTAATGTCTCCAGCTGATAACTCACCCACAAGTGGTGTTCATCGCCTGGGGCAATGGTTACCACATCATCGGCAGCGTTGGTGCTCTCGACGCACACCATATTCAGATAGCCATTCTCACCCATGTCCCCCATTCTTTCAGCCTTTTCCAGCCAGGGGTTCCAGACCACTGTCGAGCGGCTGCCCCGCTTGCCGATACGGATTCGTCGTTGCATCCCCGCATCGTTAATCAGGCAATCGGCGCTGGCATCCAGATAGATACGGTCGGTCTCCGCATTAAACGTCACCGGCCCGGACTGTTGCTTGCGCTTGTCACTGTCCAGCTTATCGATATACGTGCACCCATCGAGACCATCGACCGCAATGTGGCGGACGTCACTCACCGCAAAGTAGGTGTGTAGTGCGTCGCCGATGGTGATAGATTCAGGTCCCGTGTTTCGGGTTATCAGATCGAGTTCCAGTGTTGCACCCACCTTTATACCAAGCTCAAGTTCCGATGTGTGCGGCCAAAACACATTCGTGGCATCAGTTTGCATAACACGAAAAGCAACAAACGTGGCACCGTCTTCAATCGTTTTCGTTTCACAGACCTGCCACGGTACGCTGCGCGCAAAGCCATGTGCAGGGTAAGAAGGGTGTGTTGCATGCGGTCCGAACCACGGCCAGCATACCGGCACCCCGCCACGGATCGACTGACCGGCTTTGAACCTGGCGTCCCGGGATAGCCAGATCACGGGCTGTTCACCACGCGGGATCCAGCTCAACAGATGTGCGCCTTGCAGGGCAATCGTCGCAACCGCCAGGCTATTGACTATCTCAACAACCGCGAGCCCGCCGGGACCCTCACTGAAAGTCAGCTGATCGTCAATACCAAAATGTTCATTTAACACGGAAAGTTCGGTCATATTCATGGTGCTTTACCGAGGCGTGCGCAAGTTAACCGACACAAGCTTTCGAGACACGCTGTGCCCCAGGGCACCCTCTCTTGCTACGCAATTCACCTTGTGAATACATCCCTGTACGCTCGACGGCCGCGTCCATGCGGCCGACGGTCCCTCAAGCCTATGTCGATTAACTTCCGTACTCATTAGTATGCCTCAGGCAGCCAGCAGGCTGACAATCTCGCTGATCTCCTGCCTGGCTTCCTCGATCAGCTTGATCGGATCGATTTCAGCCAGATGGAGGCGCCTGAAAGCCGGCAGTTCGCTCAGCGGCGGGGCATCGATTTGCTTACCGCCCAGCATGACGCAATGGAGCTGAGCCACCTGCACGATGTCGCAATAGTCCGCTGCGTCCACCTCCCGCGTCCAGTCTTCGGCCTCTCGGGCTACAGTCACAAATTCAGGCTCAAACTCCCATTGTTCCAGCAGCATAGCCCCGACGGTGTTACCCAGCTCATTGATCACCTGCTCCAGTAGTTCCGCATCCTGATTAAGCTCGTTACGACGATCCGCCAGGATCAACAGGGGCAGCACACCGATATCATGCATAAGACCGGCCAGAAATGCCCGCTCTGCATCAAACCCCGGCAAGCGTGCCGCCAAGGCATGAGAAATCGCCCCGACCCGAATGCTGTGCCGGTAATACCTGTTCATCCGTTTGTGGAGCAATTTGCTTTTCGGGGCATACAGATTCTTCAAAACGACGCTCATGACGATGGCGCGGGTGGCTTGCAGCCCGATCCGCGTAATGGCGTTTTGCACCGACTCCACCTGGCTGACGCCGGCATACATCGCACTGTTGGCCACCTGGACAATGCGGGCAGCGATGACCGGATCGGCCTGCACCGTGGTAGCGATCTGACGGAAATCCGCGTCCTGGCTCTGTACCGCACCGCTGATTTTCAGGGCCACCTCGGGCATGCTGGGCAGGTCAACTTCCTGGTGGTGAAAAGCCTGGCGAATCTCCTCTACCAGATCTGGCTGCTGATCCGTCGAACTGTACTCTTCGACGTCGATTCCATCGCTTTGTTCTGGTCGTATGGTTGAAGCATAACGCCCAAACGTGGCTTCATCCAGTGTCAGCAGGCGGGCCGCCTCGACACAGCGTGCTTCCAGTCCCCGGGTGTGAATACGAAACACCGGTAACAGCGCACGTTCAGTCCCCGCCTTAACGGTCTGCATGGTCCTGCCGTCCGCCACCAGTTCCACCTCACCTTCGATCAGATACACATGGCGGTCGAGGCATTTCCCGGCTTGCAGCGTCTTTCCTTTTTTCAGCTTTTCAAGCCTGGCATCCCGTGCAAGATCGAGCAAGGCCACGTCTCCCAGATCATCCAGATCACGCAGTTTCAACAACACTTCCATTACATCGGGAGATACTTTCATGACCCACCTCGGAACCACACCACGCTGTCATCAGCCAGCCAGTCAAGGCCGTAACAATCCAGACTATAGAGAATAATGGCCACCAGGGCACATTTTTCGTCTTTTCTTACAGCGGCTCCTTGCTTTAATATCAACAAATCCCTATCCGGCACCCATCCACCATGACAAAACTTTTCTCATTACTGGTTTTCCTTGCTCTTATAGTCGCAGCCTTTCTCTACCTGAAACCGGCCGGCGACTATTCCTCGCAGACCATCAAGGGATTGCCATGGCAGATTGAATTGCTGCCGGATGGTACCAGCAGGGTATTTGGTGTCACGCTTGGGCAAAGTACGCTCGGTGAGGCGCGCGAGCAACTCGGCGACGACATGGAGCTGGCAATAATCGTCGTTGCGGCCGATGACCACGGCCTGGAAATGTTTTACAGCCACTATACTGCCGGTGTATTTTCCGGAAAACTCATTGTTGCCGCAGACATGGGTCCGGACACGCTGGAGCAGTTGCTTGACCGTGCCGTCAAGGCTGAGTACATGGAAAGCGGTGCCCGGAAATTCCGCCTGAACCCCGATGACCTGCCGCTCGCCTACCAGGCCGCTGTTAAAAGTATTACTTTCATTCCCGGCATTGCTCTAGACGAACAAACCGCGCTCAAACACTTTGGCACACCCGCCGAAACCGTCCGCCACAGCGATCAGGTAGCCCACTTGCTCTACCCCGACAAGGGACTGGATCTCACCATCGATCAGAACGGCAAGGACATCCTGCAGTACGTGGCACCGCGTGAGTTTGCGAAATTGCGCGATCCATTGCTCTGATTGGTATTTCGGGTAATCGGCGTATTAATCGGGCAACCGGTCAATGTCGCAGCGATCCCTGTGCCGTCTCCAACTGCTCATACACCTCCAGCCATTCCATTTCGACGCTTTCACACTGACTGTCCACTTCTGCCTTCTCCAGCAACAACGCCTTCAGCTGTTCCTTGTTTTCGTCATTATACAGACCAGGCTCAGACAGACTGCGCTCCAGTTCACTCTGCCTGGCGTGCAGTTTTTCCAGCGCCGCTTCGGCTGTGCCTACCTTGTGACGCAACGGCTGCAGCTGTTTGCGCTGTTCCGCCTGCAAACGCTTTTTTTCCTTTCTGGCAGCGGCACTGTTTGTCGCGCTGCTTTCCTTCTCCACCACCCTGTCCCGTTTGCCCTGTTCCGCCAGCCATCGAGGATACTCATCCAGGCTGAGCGGGAAATCATCCACCCGGCCATCGTGCACCATCACCAGCCGGTCGCTGGTGACACGCAGCAGGTGGCGGTCGTGTGATACCAGCACCATGGCACCGGCAAAATCCTGCAGCGCCAGTGCCAGTGCCTGCCGCATTTCCAGGTCCAGGTGATTGGTGGGTTCGTCCAGTAACAGCAGATTGGGGCGTTGATAGACCAGCAAGGCGAGAACCAGCCGGGATTTTTCTCCCCCCGAAAACGGACCGCTGGGCATTAAAGCCTGTTCACTGGAAAAGCCGAAGCCGCCCAGGTAATCACGCAATTCCTGCTCGCGCGCCAGCGGATCCAGCTGTTGCAGATGTTCCAGCGGGCTGTGGTTCAGCTGTAACAATTCCAGCTGATGCTGGGCAAAGTAACCGATCTTGAGATCCTTCGCCGTTTCCCGTGTACCCTGCAGAGGTGACAGTACACCGGCGAGTAATTTGATCAGGGTGGATTTGCCCGCACCGTTGGGACCCAGCAGACCGATGCGGTCACCGGGTGACAGGCTCAGCTTCACACGAGAAATAATTGCGGTATCCGCATAACCGGCAGAAACCCCGTCCAGCCTTAACAGCGGGTCAGGGTTTTTTTCCGCTGCGAGCAGGGCGAAGTGAAATGGCGAATCGACGTGCGCCGGTGCGATCTGTTCCATGCGCTGCAAGGCTTTCAGACGGCTCTGGGCCTGTTTCGCCTTGCTCGCCTTGGCACGAAAGCGGTCGACATAGGATCGGATATGGGAAATTTCCCGCTGCTGTTTCTGGTAGGCGGCCTGCTGGCTGGCCAGGCGTTCGGCGCGCAACTGCTCAAATGCAGAATAGTTACCCGTGTAAAGCGTGATTCGCTGGTGCTCGAAGTGGGCAATATGGCTTGTGACACTGTCGAGAAAATCGCGATCGTGGGAAATCAGCAACAAGGTTCCCGGATAGGCGCGCAGCCAGTTTTCCAGCCAGATCACCGCATCCAGGTCCAGGTGGTTGGTGGGTTCGTCCAGCAACAGCAGATCGGATCGACACATGAGCGCACGGGCCAGGTTCAGGCGCATGCGCCAGCCACCGGAGAAATCGTTGACCGGCCTCGCCTCGTCATGCGCACTAAACCCCAACCCGTGGAGCAACTGCCCTGCCCGGCTGTTCGCAGTGTAGCCGTCAATGGCTTCAAAGCGGCCGTGCAGTGCAGCCAGGCGTCCGCCGTCGTTTTCAGTTTCGGCCTGTGCCAGGTCTTTTTCTACCGCGCGCAATTCCGCGTCGCCATCCAGTACATACTGGATGGCCGCACGCTCATCAGCAGGTGTTTCCTGGGCAACGTGAGCGATCACCCAATCTTTGGGGTAGCGGAGATCCCCGGCATCGGCGTGCAACTCATCCAGGATCAGCGCAAACAGGCTGGACTTTCCGGTGCCGTTTGCCCCGCTGACACCGACCTTCTGCCCGGGATGAATCTGAAAGCTGGCCTGTTCAAACAGCAGCCGTGGCCCGCGCCGCAGGGAAAGATTATCGAATTGCAACATGGGGGGGCAGTGTAGCAGTAACTGCGCAGGCAAGAACGCACCCGTGGGCTGGTGCGGCCGACGATCCTGCAAAACCATGCCGTGTCCTTGCGAAAACTGAGAACCAGTTCAAAATTCTGCGCGCGCACCGTGCTGCCTGAAGGGTAAAACCGAAAGCCTGCCCGATCACGACCGATAGCTTTGAACAGGCCCTATCGAGTTTGCAATCAAGGTGAGCAGTTCCTCCTGGAAATCGTATCGTCTCGCCGTTGCCGTGGCCGCGGCTGTCGCCCTGCTGGCAAGCTTCTCATCCGGCGCTCAGCGGCTGGAGGCCCTGCTGCTCGACTGGGGAAGTTACCTGATACCGGAAGCAGAACAGACACACTCTGTAGCGGTTGTGGCCATCGATGCAGCCACTCTGGACGAATACGGGCCCTGGCCGATGCCGCGGGATCAGTTGGCCAAGGCCGTCAAACGATTAAAGCGGTTTAATCCAAAGGCGCTGGGTTTCATGTTGCCCCTGGCTGAAGCAGAAACCGCGACGGCTGTGGGCGCCATCAGAAAAGAACTCGATAGCCTGGACGCCTCCCTGCGCAAGAAGGCCAAAACCTGGCTGGGGCAGCTCGATACCGACTCAAGGCTGGCACGGGCTTTAAAACCCACGAAGAATGTAGTGCTGGTCGTTCCTTACCGCGCTGGTATGGTGCAGACAGGGCTGCCGCGGGAGCTGAAACGATACACCATCGGCACAGAGCGCGAAGCGTTGCCGTGGTACCGAACCGCTCTGCAACGGCTGCGGTCAGCACCGAGCCCCGACAGCCTCGAACTCAGCGCGCCACTGCCCCTGTTTCTTGACACCGTTTCCGGCGTCGGCGCCAGCGATTTTGACAGCGACGAGCGGGCGGTACAGGGCACCGCGCTGCTTATCGAGGCAGACGGGCAATATCTGCCGGGATTCGAACTTGCGCTGCTGGCGGCGGCGCAGGGTTTCAGTACCGCCGACCTCATAATAGACGCGGGAAGGGGCATACTCACCAAGAAAAATAAAACGCTCGGCAACGCTGACCTGAACTACTACCCAAGGCCGGCCGCCGCCACGCCTGTTCACTCGCTGAACGAGGTCATGGCCAGCGACAGACTGGCACGCAGCCTGCGACACAAAATCGTGCTGCTGGGGCTCACAGCTGCTGCTCTCGTACCCGAGCTGACAGGCCCCGCAGGCCGCTCATACAGTCCGGTGACCTGGTCCGCCCAGGTACTGGACAGCATGCTGAACGGTCGTGCTTATACCGTGCCCAGCTGGTTTTATGCCCTGCAAAGGGCGCTGCTGGTCCTGTTTGCAATGTACCTGATGCTCATGCCTGCAACATGGCACAGTGCGCGCGGTCTTGTGGCTTCAGGCCTGCTGGCAGCCATACTGCTGAACACGGGCCTGGCCACCCTGCTGCTGCAGGGGCTCTGGCTGCCAGTGATCGGACCCGCGTTGTTCCTGATAAGCGGCCAACTGCTGCTGAGCCTGGCCTGGCTCAGTCATAAACGGCTGATAACGGCGCAGCAGGGGGCCATCGAGGCGCGGGTCGCGCTGGGCGCCAACCTGCAGTCACAAGGCCAGCTGGATCTGGCAATGGATCAGTTCATTCAGTGCCTGCCTGCGCCGGCGGTACTCGAACCGATCTATGAACTGGGCCTCGAGTACGAACGCCACCGCCAGGTGAACAAGGCTCAGACTATCTACGCACAGCTGGAAAAATACGCCGAGGGCTTCCGTGACTCGACTCTGCGCCTTAGCCAGCTGGCTGACATATCAGATCGATTCCCGAACGCCAGTACGCCCGACACCAGCAAAACACTGGTACTCGACACCCCGGTCATGGAATTGCCCGTACTGGGCCGCTATCGGCTGGAACGAGAGCTTGGACGTGGTGCCATGGGCACCGTTTATCTTGCCACAGATCCCACCATCGGCCGCGAAGTGGCGATAAAAACACTGCCGCTGATGCAGGCATATGAAGACCGCGAACAGGAAGCGGCCGCCGAACGCTTTTTCAAGGAGGCCGAAGCAGTCGGTCGGCTTGATCATGCCAACATTGTCACCATCTACGATGCCGGTCAGGAACACGATCTCGCTTACATAGCCATGGACTATGTCCCTGGTGAGAGTCTCGACGCCTGGACCGGAAAGTCCACACTGTTGCCGGTGTGGGAAGTACTCGATATCGCCGCACAAGTCGCTGACGCCCTGTCTTATGCGCATGGCCGCAAAGTTGTACACCGGGATATAAAACCTGGAAACATCATCTACGACCGCGACAGCGGCGTGGCAAAGATTACCGATTTCGGTGTCGCGCGCATTCTCGACGCAAGTCGCACACGCACCGGTACCGTTCTGGGCAGTCCTTCCTATATGTCGCCGGAGCAGGTCGCCGGCAAAAAGACCGACGGGCGATCGGACCTGTTTTCACTGGGCACCACCTTATATCAACTGCTCAGCGGCAGCCTGCCATTCAGCGGCGAGTCAATGGCTACCATGATGTACCAGATTGCCAACCAGAAAACACCGGCGATGCGCAAGTTCCGCCCCAGCCTGCCGGTCTGCGTGAACCGGCTGGTAATGAAAGCACTGCAAAAGGATCCCGCCAAACGCTTTGCCAGTGGTGAAGTGATGGCCGTGGCAATCCGAAAATGCCGTGCACAGTTCAGAGGTGGCCGCCGAAAGACGGCCTGATCCGGAACCACAAGAGGTTAAAAAAGATGTATAAACTGCTTGAAATCGTTGATGGACATGTCACCAGAGAACACCTGTTGAACGAAGACGTTTTTGGTATCGGACGCAATCCCGGTAATCAGCTGCAACCCGACAATGCCAGCGTCAGCGGCAATCATGCCTCGATATCGCTGACACCCAGCCCCTACCTGGACGACACGATGGAGGTCTGTGTCGAAGATCTCGACAGCACCAATGGCACCCTGGTGAATGGCAAGCAGGTTAAAAAGCAACTGCTGAAACATGGTGATATGCTTGCCCTGGGTTCGTTGAATATCAAGTTCATCGACGAACAGGCGCTCGCCCTGGGTGGGACCCGAATTCTATTGCAGGAAGACGAAGTTTAAATGGGAATCATGATCCTAGGATGATGACCGGGTACACACCGCCCCCTCACACCGGGTTGGATATTTTGCACCAGGACGATGCGTTGCTGCTGCTGAATAAACCCAGCGGCCTGCTCTCGGTGCCGGGACGCGGACCGGAAAAACAGGATTGCCTGACATTACGCGTCCAGACAGAATATCCGCAGGCTATCAACGTGCATCGACTGGACATGGAAACCTCCGGTGTCATGGTCATGGCGCGAAGCAAGTCTGTACACCGGCAATTGAGCCGACTGTTTCAGGAACGGGAGGTACACAAACACTATGTCGCGGTGGTGGAGGGTCGGGTGGAACAGAGTGCTGGTGAAATTGATTTGCCGCTAATCACTGACTGGCCCAATCGCCCACGACAAAAGGTCGACTACGAAAACGGTAAACCCGCCAGAACACGATTCAGCGTCATGCACCATGACACCCGGGGAAACACCACACGTCTTGATCTGGCCCCTGAGACCGGCCGTACCCACCAGTTACGGGTACATTTACAAACACTCGGTCATGCGATACTCGGCGACAAACTCTATGCCGGCAAGGCCGTTCAGAAAAAGGCGGATCGTCTGTTACTGCACGCCACATCGCTGAGTTTTGTGCACCCGGTTAGCGGGGAATACCTGTGTTTCGTGAGTGAGGTTCCGTTCTAGTCCTCCTCGAACATCAACGCGATACCTTTTGCTTCGACACGCACAATCCGTGCACTAAGCACAGGCGCGTCCTCCAGGTCCTGCGCCTGAACGCGGACGACCTCTCCCACCGGCAACCCAAACTGATCCCCCGTGAACAGGAAAACGCCTCCATTGGAAATATCGCGCAGTTCGACGTCCACCGACCCCAACTGCGGATGCATGACCTTTACCCGCCCGCTGAATTCGGTACGAACAAATTTCCGTTTCTCAACCATGACTAGTGCTCTGATATTTGTTCATTGTGAAGCCCGGCGGGCCAGCTGCCGTTACCCTCTATATGCACCCAATATATAACGACAAATTGCTCTAATTAATGAATATATTTTATTGTTTTATATCGTTTTGCATATCCCTCAAAGGGTTGCGTATGTTTTTTCAGCAGGCGCCTGAATCGCTATCGGTACACCGGGTCGGGACAGGATAGTGATGGGACCGACACGTAGCCAGTCACAACGGCTGGCCGGCATGGCGCTGCTGACGCTGCTGTTGCTTGCAAGACCCTCGCCCGCCACCAGCATGGACGCCTTCCAGAGCGGCTGGACAGCTTACGAGCACGGCGATTATTCACAGGCCTTTGATTCGTGGTTGCCACTTGCGCAGCAGGGACACGCCAGTGCGCAGATCAATCTTGCCGTCATGTACGACCACGGAACGGGAGTGGCTGAGGACATCGAACGCGCCCTGAGCTGGTACCAGGCGGCAGCCCACCAGGGCAGCGCCATCGCCCAGTACAACCTGGGTTTGTTTCTGGCGGACAGGAACATACTGACCACGGACGATGAAGACGGCCTGTACTGGTTATTCAAAGCTGCTGCACAAAATTACGCCGATGCCCAGTACCAGCTTGGCCTGATGTACGCTGAAGGTGTTGCCGGCCAGGCAAAGATAGCCGAAGCCCCTCAATGGCTGTATCAGGCCGGGGTGAATTATCTGTCCAATGGCGATACTGATGGTGCCCGCTCCGCTGTAACCGCCCTGCAGGAAATCAGCTCGGCGCATCAACTGTCTCTACAGCTTGAATCACAGCTGGCTGTCCAGTGGGGCCCGCTGGAACAGGGCGTTGATGATGCGCCTGAACCCGGGGTATCAACCGGCACAGCCTGGCCCACGACCAGCGGTTACGCGGTCACCAATCATCATGTCGTATCCGGCAAACAGTCGATTGTTCTGGTCAACAGCCAGGGCGAAGAAATTCCGGCCACTGTGGTCGCCAGCGATGAGCTGAATGATATTGCCCTGTTGAGCGTGGGCGATTCCGCCAGACTGCCAGCGGCGCTACCCCTGGCCTGTGCCAGCGCCCAGCTGGGTTC
>JAUXDG010000229.1 GCA_030618475.1 Gammaproteobacteria bacterium
TTTATATGCGGTCGCCCTGCTAATGGCTGGTTCCGTTGTCTAAAACCACCCGATCGTGTTAGAAAACGATCTGCATCCTGGCCTGGTATATATCGATAGACTCATCCACGTCGTTGTCATTCGGTTGACCCGAGGCCCTGATGTAGTTCAGCATGAAACGGAGATGAGATGTTGTGTACCAGTTGAGACCCAAGGTCAGATTACGCTCCCTACCGCCAGTTATTTCTTCTTCCTCGAGATCCAGATGACTCAGGCGCAGACCGAGTTCCCAGGCGCTGGTGTCTCCCACAGTGCGTACACCGCCAAATCCCCCTCGCCTGTATTTCCGCGTCCTGCCACCAAACTGCCAGCTCGCTGATACATACCAACCCGGAAATCGTAGCGACTGTGCGCCCTCACGATGCACGTTCGCCACCAGGTATTCAGTCTGTACCATAGCCGGACCCGCCTGAACAGCGGCTTCTACCCCATAACGTCTTAACGAAGCGACATGACTAATCCTTCCTGTATCAACAAGATCCTGTGACTCGGCCACGTGTGACTCAGGCGTCGAACGAATGCGAACTTGCTTATCATCGTCGGGCTCCCTGTACTCGGCCGAAGCACCAAGGTGGAACAGGAGCCTGTTTTGCCGCCATGGAACTGCGGTAAAACGGCCGGAAATCCGCCAGCCATCATCGACTCGATCGTCTCTGCGATCACCGGCCGATTCACTGAACAGACCAGTGCTGGCCGTCCAGTCTGTATCGTAGTGGCTGAGACCCAGACCAAGGCTGTAACGGGGCGCCAGCGTATTAGGCAATGCCCGTTCCATAAAGGTGATGTTGTTGGAGCTGGTCGACTGTTCCAGGCTAAAAGGCACCAGAAGCTGCCCTATCCTGAAACTGGTATTACGCGTTATTGAACGGCCCAGCCAGGCCGTTATCAACGACACGGAATCATCGGAAAAGTCGTACTCAACCCGATATTTCCAGACTTTGCGAAAGGCGCCTGCAACAAACAATCTGGCGCGTCGAACTTCTAAGCCGTCACCCAGCCGGGTAAAACCGTCCCTGTCATCTTCCCTGCCATCTTCGCTATATGTGGCCGCATCGATATGCAACCGTCCACCAAGTCGAAAGCTGTTGCCGTTTTCAGTGTCATAAACACGAATACCGCCATCGACATTTGTTAGTGTGCGCCCATTCCTGTAAATCGCCTTTTCCTGTTTCAACAACCGGTCTTCCAGTTGCCTGATTCGCTGCGCCTGGTGCTGAAGTTCTTCGTGTTGCTTCTGCATATTCCAGCCCTGAATGTTCTGTTTCTGAATACACCACCCCGATTCATTATTGTCCGGTAACAGTTCAAGTGCGACAGCTGGCGCTGGCACTACGGCAAGTACCGTTGCGATTAAAAGGATTTTGTGGCTTCCCCGCATTAGTAAAGATCTATTTGCAGGAAAACAATAAATCAGCACAGCTCATCGGCACTGCGCGAAAGCAATATACGGTGTGAAAAATGGTCTTCTGTCGAGACAAAACCCGGCGCTGATTTCGCGTAATCGAGGAAAAAGTCAAACAGTCGATCACCCAGCGCACCCGTCCTGATGGCCTGCGTAAATGAATGGCCCGTGGCGGGCAATATCTCAAAACGAAACCGTCCCGAAATTCCGTGTTTAGACGCCTCGTTACGCATTGCGCTGATCCAGCGACGACCACGTTGCAAACGATTCATTCCCTGCTGCCGGTCCAGGCTTGCAGATTTTCGCAATTCATTATCCCGGGTGATATCAAACTCACCAACGTAAACACATGTCGGAATTCGTAGAAAAGATTTCAGTTCAAATCGAACACCGACCAGTTTCCCGGGCTTGTCTATGCCACGCGGGTAGACCACTGAGGCATCCGGAAACGTGTACCAGCCCGCCGCACCAATTGCCAGCCCCGCCACGTGGTCCGGCCACGCCATGGTGAAGCGATGCGCAAACTGTCCTCCACCTGAAAACCCAAATAAATAGAACGGCCGTTCGGTAAGACCTATCATACTGCGAACCTCAGTAAGCAGCTGCAGAAGATCCAGATCAGACCGCGGACCGCGGCCATCCCGGCCCAGCCGTTGAAAATCCCGGTACTTGCCGGCCCGGTACAGTGGTGACAGGATGACTGTCGAATTGTCTTCGGCAAGATTTCGAAAGCATAACGTCTGCTCGGATGCTTTGCGTGATATGCCGTGTATGGACACAAGCAGTGGGCTATCAGGCCCCAGCGTCGTTGGCAGGTAGAGATAATAACGTTGACCCGTCAGTGCACGCCGCTTCAGCACAAGACCTGCTTCGAGCACATCTGGCCGCTTCGGCATAGCTTTTATCTCAGTCTGCCCAATCGTAGACTGAGAATCCGACCACAACTGTTCAGCAAGGGGGAATTCAGGCATCATCGGTTTTTTTCGATCAGGCTGAGATTTTGGCCGGAGCCTTGTCGACCGGAGCCTTGGCAACCTGAATATTGGAGAAGGGCGCTTTTACCGGTGGCAAGGACATCCGGGCTGCGCGTTTCGATCAACCGACCTGCTTTCATCAACCATATCTGATCAACATCGCTGACCCCGGTGTTGTGATGCGAGACCTTGAACACCGTACCGGGGAACTCTCGAACCACACGGTCAATAGTCGCCCTGGCATCCACATCGAGATTGGCGTCGATTTCGTCTAGCAACAGAAATTCCGGATCACCAAGCAGGGCGCGGCTCAGAGATATACGCAGCCTTTGGCCAAGCGACAGGTTCGTTCCCTGCTCTGTTACGGCAGTATTCAAACCGGCCGGTAGATCTTTCAGGATATGTTCAAGATCTGTGTATTCGATAACGCGGGCAAGCTGTTCATCACTTGCACGCGGGTTGCGGTAACGTATGTTGTCAATCACTGAACGACGCAGCAGCGGAATGTCATGACTCACGACTCCGAACAGCCCGTGTGCCTGGCGCGGATCGACGGCTGACAGATTCTGACCATTGAATTCGACTGAACCCGAGTGTGGACGTAACAACTGGCCTATCACCCACAGCAATGTTGACTTGCCGGAACCATTCGGGCCAATGATTGTTATGCGCGAACCGTACGCTACCGTTGCAGTGACATTCTGCAAGCGTCCCCTGAGACCTACATCCTTGAGTTCGAGCAGCCGGTTTTTCCCACAAGGCACCAGGGACTTCCTGCCACAGGACATTCTGGGTAATGTTTTTACCGTATGCTGTATACGCTCACGTGAAACCCTGGCGGCGTGCCAGTACTCATGAAGCCGGGCCAGGTCCCGCAAAGGTGATACCAGCAATCCGACAATCGTCATGCAGGCCGCCACGCTGCCGACACTCAATGATCCCTTGCCTGCCTGCAGGATGCCAACCAGCAATGCACCTGTCGTCGCTGCAGCCAGTGTGACTTCGGTAATGGCACGCAGTTTCCCCGCAACCCGAGCGCGTTCGATCATACACTGGACAAGCTGCTGACTCTGTCTTTTCACCCGTTTGCGTTCCCGGGGTCCGCTGGAGAATGCCTGTATCAAAGCCAGTGAGCCGAGCTTCTCAGTAACATTGGCGGTCAGGCGGCTTCGCGCCCTACGCCCGCTACGGACCGTATTCTCCATGGAAAGCCCTACCCGATAGGAAGCCAGCGCGCCCAGGCACAGCACCAGCGCCACCACCACGGCCAGCTGGAAATTTATCCAGAGTATGGCCGACAGGGTAATGATTATCATGGTTGCCGCAACTAACAGACGCGACAGGCCAAGACTGACCCACTGCCGCAACGCCGTCAGGTCGCCAACGAAACGCAGAACCATACTGCCACGGCTTCGTTTCTGCAGGCGCGTGGGCGAAACCCTGGTCAGGTGGAAAAATAAACGGGTGCGTAGCGTATGAACGTAGTCCTGCCCAAGGCGCTCCGCGTCGACGCGTTCCAGCCAGCGCAACACGGCGCGCAGCCCTCCCGCAGTTAACAGGCCTGCAGTCAACAGCAGGATAGCGCTGATCTCGGCCCGGTTCTGATCCAGAATCAGCTCATCGAATGCCTTCTGCACCAGGCCTGCCGTAGCCACAGTCGCAGTACCCTGCAAAACACCTATACCGACCAGCCTGGCCATAATCACACGGCGCCCGGCCTCCAACACGCTGGGGAATCGCATTATCGCGCCCTTCAGACAATGACACTTAGCTTATCGGCGCTGGCAAACAGCTCGACAATATCGGGGTTTAGCAAATCCGCGAGCGAATAAACCGGTACCTCGAGAAGTTGCTCGGCCTCCCGCATCGCCAGTGGTGATGCAGTGACCAGGCCGCCGACCCCGAACACGTGCAAACCGGCTCTCTGCAGATGCT